>JAQGHP010000722.1 GCA_028288775.1 Phycisphaerales bacterium
TCGGTGCCTTGCTTTGTCTGGAGTATACCGACCAAATGCGGACTTACTGGCGATCACGAGCCGCCTGATCGCCACAAAGATGCGTTAGACCCACAAGTCATCAGCGTGAGTTGCAACCACTGCGGCGCACCGCTGGAGCTGCCGCCGGGCACGCACTATGCCACCTGCCAGCATTGCGGGGCCAAGCTCCAGGTTCACATGAGCGGCGGCGCCGCGTATACGGAGCTGCTCGAATCCATCGACACGCGTACGCAGCAGATCGCGGAAGACGTCGAGGCGATCAAAAAGCAGGGCGAGATGGAACGGCTCGACCGCGAATGGGAGCGCCAGCGATCTCTCTACCTCGTTCAGGACAGGCGAGGCAATGTGCGCATGCCGGGCTCGGCGGGCAGCCTCATCGGCGCGGGTATCGCGGTAGGTGGCGGTGTTATCTGGACGATCTTCGCAGCGTCGATTGGCGCGCCCTGGTTCTTCTGTTTGTTCGGCGTGATGTTCATCATTATTGCCATTACCGGGGGCATCAACGGCATGATGAAGGCGAGCCAGTACGAGCAGGCCCTCCGCCGCTACGAAGCACAACGGCGGCGCATCGCCGCTTCACCCGGTACGAGCGATCGGTGAACGCGCCGCGTTCCAGGATGCCGCTGATTGGTTCGGGAATGGCAAGCCTGCGCGACCCACTTGAAGAGTTGCTCGGGATGACGCCGCGGGATTGAAGAACCGACAAAAGGAGCGGGGCGTCGGCCAAGCGACGCCCCGCTACCGCGGTGTTCCAGCGGCCGCATTCGTTATTTGCCGGGTTGCGATGCGGGTGCGGGGCCACCGGCGGGCGCCGGGGGGGGCGTCCATTGAATCGGCTGCATGTCGGGGACCGAAACCTTGATCGGCGGATTCTTCTGGAGGTCATCGACGACCTTTTCCGTCAGGTCCGCCGAGACGTCCGCGAAGAGGATCGCCTGATTGGGCATGGCGATCACGAGCGAACGGTTGTTGGCCGTTGCGACGCGCCGGATCACGGTCTGCAGCGACTCCGTGTACGCGGCGGAGACGACTTGCCGGCGCTGCTGTATTTGCTGCTGGTGAACGTAGTTGAGTTGCTGCACGCCCTGCTGAGCGACCATGTTGGCCTGCCCGTAGTCCTCGATCTGCTTACTGTTGAGGCCGAGCTTTTCGAGGTCATCCCTGGACTTCGCACCGCCAATTGCCTCGACGGTAGCGCCCACGGCCTTCGCGATCTCCTTCTTCTTTTCCTCGAGATTGTCCCGCACGATCTTCATCTTCGGTTCGATCTCGCTGAGAATCTCGGCGTCATTTTGCTTCAGGACCTTTCCGATTTCGTCGCCCCAACCCATAGTCTTGAACACGGTCTCGATGTTCACGGTGGCGACGGGGTTGACGGCCGCGGACTTGGCGGCCGTCCCGCTCGAGGCGTCCTCCTTGTTGCAGCCCGCCCCGGCGATGGCCAGGGCACCCAGTAGCACGGATGTGATAAGTAGTTTCAACGCGGCCTCCAAACTTTCGACGGCAACCATGGCCGGGATCCTCTAACCTTTCGCGGTTTTTAAAGGGGGAAACATCTCCCGGACGTTGCTTACATGGTGTACCCGACCCCCCCGGCGGATGCAACCGCGACGCAGCGTGCGGAGCCGCTTGGAAGGGCGGAGGGCGTTTTCTTATTCAATACTTTTTGTGTTCTTAGCCGGCGGCTTAAGCAACGGCCTGCCCGGATGAGATTCGAAGCTCGTCGGGGACGGCCTCGGGCCGCAGCACCGCGGTCAGCTCGGCGCCGATGCTCGCGACGCCTCCCACCATTTCGCACCGCAAGACCGTGTAGAGCAGCGACTTGCTCAGCCCGTTGGGCTGGGGCAACTGAATGATAAACTGCGTTCCCCGCTCCAGCCTGTGGGTGTGGGTGAGCCCGATGCCGCAGGCGGACAGGTCCTTGAGCCGGACGATAACCTGTTTGCCGAGGGTGCCGTTCGCACAAGGGGTGAGCGGGATCTTTCCGTCGCGGCGCATGCGGGCATTGCGGCGCTTGTTGACCGGGAGGTCGGCGGCGCGGCCGCGTGCCAGGGAAATCTCCAGCAGGCGCTGTGACGCCTTCTCGCGGATGGATTCGTAGTCGGCGGTGGGGGTGATAGGTACACCGAAGCTCGGCCCGAGATCGGCGGTCTTTCGAGCGACCTCGCACAGGAGCGCGTCGCAATCGGCTTCACCGATCTGATAGCGCTCCAGCAAAGTTTTCCGCAGCGCGGCAATCGTCTCCGCCGGGCGCTCGCCCACGAACACGTCGGCGCAGCGGCCTGCCAGCGACACGACCTCCGCCACCTGCCGTAGCGAGGCGTCCCCGACCGATTCGGGCCCGTGATGGGCGGCGATCGGCACTTCCATCATCGGCGGCAGCTTCCATTTCCTGGCCAAGATTCCGCCGGCCTCGGCGTGGGTGATTCCGATGGCGTGGGCCTCGAGGATCAGAAGGTCGCCGTGGGTTTTGGCGCGGTCGCAGACGTCTTCATAAGCTTCGCCCAGCACGCGATCGAGCACGAGCGTGCCCAGGTCCATCAGCAGGGCGGCGACGAAGCAATCCTCGACCGCGCTGGGCAGCACCCGCGCCGCGAGGAGCCGTGCGGCCGACGCGCAGTACATGCTGCGACGCCAATACGTGACATGGTTAGGTCCGCGGGTTTGCTGCGCCTTGACGCTCATCACCAGCGAGAGCCCCAGCACCAGCGTCTTCACCAAAGGCAGCCCCAAAAGGGCAGCCGCCTGTTGGATCGAGGCGACCTTCATCGGCATTTCATAGAAGCCGGAATTGACCGCGCGGAGGATGCCGGTGGAGAGGGCCGCGTCCTGGCCGATGATCGCGGCGAGCTTGTCCAGGCCGGAATCGTCACCGTCGACGATGTCCAGGACGCGCAGCGCCGCCGGTGGCATCGCCGGAAGCGATGTGCAAGCCATGATGCGATCCTGAACTTCCCTGTTCATACCCACTTATGTCGGGCGGCCTGCGACGGCGGTTAAGCCCCATATCGAGACGCGCCGCGGTGCTGTTATCGCGGGCCGCGATTGCACGTCCGGGAATGTCGGCCCTCAGACGGCCGCCATATCGCTTGCGAAGTGCCCCCAGCGATTAGCGGAAAGGTTTACGCAGCCTGCCGATCTTTTCCATTTGATTCCTCCCGGAATGAATTCGATATGTCCTTTGGCAGGTGAAACGCAAGGTGAATGAAGCGGCCCGATGTTGTGGCCGCCGCGCCCCGGCGACACCACAACACTCCATAGGAGGCCTTCGAATGCGAAACATGCGTACCACCCGGGCCCGGGGCTTCACCCTGATCGAAATTTTGATCGTGGTGATCATCCTGGGCATTCTCGCGGCGATCGTGATCCCGCAGTTCACCAGCGCCAGCAATGACGCCCGCAAGAGCAACGTCTCCAGCACGCTGCAGACGCTGCGCAGCCAGGTCGAGCTGTACAAGTTGCAGCACAACGACAACCTGCCCAACCTCACCGACACCAACAACTGGGCCTACCTGGTCAAGAAGACGGACGTGAACTCCAGCCTGACCCCCGCCGCCGGCGCGGTGACCTTCGGGCCGTACATGCAGGACGTTCCGGTCAACGCCCTCACCGGCACCAAGGTCCCGGTGATCAAGAACGGCGACGGATCCGCGGCTGTCGCGGGCGCAGACTACATCTACGACTACAACGGTGGCAACGGCACCGGCCGCATGTGGGCCACCACCGACACCACCGCCGGCACCATCTTCGTGCCCTAATGCTCCCTGAGTCGGTCGGCGAGGCGGGGCCCAAACGGGCCCCGCCCGCTTTTTATCAGACTGCGTGGAAGTACGCAGAAGCCGCTATGCCTTTTGGATGTCGAGTGATTGCGAAAGCGCATGGTCAGAGTGACCGATCCTCAAAATGGCAACTACGCCGTTACTGAGGATTCCAATGGGCAATCGAAACCGCATCAAGGCAGGGGGATTCAGTCTCATCGAGCTGGTGATCGTCGTCGTGATCATCGGCATCATCGCCGCGATCGCCATTCCCAAGCTGAGCAAGGGGAGCGCCGGCGCGGCCGACAGCGCCCTCGCCGGGGACATGAAGCTCTGGCGGCAGGCGATGGACATGTACCAGAACGAGCACGGCGGGATCTTTCCCGACCTGACCAACGTCGTCAACCAGCTCACGCAGTTCACCAACTCCGACGGTTCGGTCCAATCCGCGACGAAGAATACTTCCACGGGCGTTGTCTACGGCCCATACCTGCGCTCGATCCCGGCGCTGCCCGTCGGGCCTGCCGCCGTCAAAGGGTCGACCGCCATCGCCGGCACCGCCGGCGCCAGCAACGGCTGGATCTACGACGGTGCGGGAAACATCACCCCCAACACGCCCGCGACCGGCGCCGGCAGCAGCGACACCGGCGGCGTGCTTTACACGAGCTACTAGATTGCCGTGCGATTCGTAGTGGTCCTCAATCACTCAATCGAATGCCTCGGCCACTTCCCCCTTGGGTCGGGTTTTCCATCTTCGGTGGGACCACAAATACTGCCCGGGGTCGTCGCGGACCATGTCCTCAATCCCCTTTGTGTACCGCTGCGTGATGTAGCGGAGCGGGTCTTCCTGCGTTTTCCAATCCTCGGGGTGAATGACGTCCTGCACTCCGAGGTTGAACAGAAAGCGGCCGTCCACCCGCCGGGCGTAGCCGATCACCACGGGCACCTCGTATTGCATTGCCAGTAGCCCGATCTATTTGTACGTGCTCGCCTTGCTCCCGAAGAAATCGACTAAGATGCCCTTGCTCCCAGCGTTCTGGTCTGCGATGAAGCCGACCGCGCCGTGCCGGT
>JAQGHP010000726.1 GCA_028288775.1 Phycisphaerales bacterium
CGCCCCCGAGGCTCTGCCCGGCTACAAGCCGATTCAGCAGATGGTCTACTGCGATTTCTACCCCGGCGGCAAGACGCAGTACGAAGAGCTGCGCGATGCAATGGACCGCCTGCAGCTCAACGACAGCTCCTTCACGTTCCAGCCCGAAAGCTCGGACGCCCTAGGCTTCGGCTTCCGCTGCGGCTTTCTGGGCCTGCTGCACATGGAGATCATCCAGGAGCGCCTGGAGCGCGAGTTCAACATCGAAGTCGTCCAGACCGCGCCAACCGTGACGTACGAAATCCTGCTGACGGATGGCAAGATCCTCCGCATCGACGCGCCCAGCGAACTGCCCAACGCCACGATTGTTACGGAAATCCGCGAGCCATATATTTTGGTGAATCTGATCCTCCCCGCCGACGGCGTGGGCATGCTGATGAAGCTCTGCGAAGAGCGACGGGGCGTCTACAAAAAGACCGAGTACATCGGCAGCTCGCGCGTCATTCTCGTTTACGAGATGCCGCTGGCCGAGGTGATTTATGATTTCTACGATCGCCTGAAAAGCGCCACCCGCGGCTACGGCACGATGGACTACGACCTCATCGGCTTCCGTCCCGGCAACCTCATCAAGCTCGACATCCTCGTCAACGGAGATCGCGTGGATGCCCTGAGCGTCATCGTCCACCGCGACTACGCCGAGAACCGCGGGCGAAAGCTGCTCGTCCGCCTGAAGGAAGAAATCGACCGCCACCTCTTCGAAATCCCCCTGCAAGCCGCGATCGGCGGAAAGATCGTAGCGCGGGAAACGATCAAATCTGTGGGCAAAAACGTCACCGCCAAATGCTACGGCGGCGACATCAGCCGCAAACGCAAGCTGCTGGAAAAGCAAAAAGAAGGCAAAAAGCGCATGAAGCGCGTGGGGAGCGTGGACATCCCGCAGGAAGCGTTCATGGCGATTTTGGAGGCGGGGGATTGAGCGAGGCCGTATGACGCAGCTTGCAACACCAAGACGTCGGCGATGGACCCGCGACGAGTATTACCGGATGGCCGATGCGGGCCTGTTTCGGGGACAGAGGGTGGAACTCGTAGGCGGGGAGATCGTCGAAATGGCGGCGCAGAAGGACACTCACGTCATCGGCGTATCGCTCGCGTCAAAGGCCATCGCATCAGCATTCGGCGTCGGCTTCTGGGTTCGGACGCAAGCCCCGCTCAATCTTGGGAAGAAGGACGATCCGGAGCCGGACGTCGCGGTCGTTGCCGGCTCCGAGCGCGATTACATCGGCTCGGAGAACCGCGCGGACGCGCTGCTGGTTGTGGAAGTGAGCGACACGACACTCGCCTACGACCGTGGCCGCAAGGCCCGGCGGTACGCCCGCGCGGGCATCGGGGATTACTGGGTCGTTAACATTTTGGATCAGCAGTTGGAGGTGTACCGCGATCCGGTCCGTCGCGGCATCCATTTTCAATACGGCGGCGTCACGATCTTCCGCCACGGCGAGGCGATCTCGCCTCTTGCCGTGCCGCGATCGCAGGTGCGGGTGGATGACCTTTTGCCGTAGCATGCAATGCGAACTCGGCCGAATGTGCGATTTATGTCATTATGCTTCTGCCTGTGATCCGGCCAAAACTCGGTACAATGAGAGCAAGAGGTCTGGTCATGACCATATCAACCATTTCCGTTACCGCCGAGGAATTGTGGGCGATGCCAGGCGACGAGCGGAGGGAACTCGTGCGCGGAGAGGTGCGGACGATGGCTCCAGCGGGTTTTGATCACGGGGCAATTACGAACAATCTGGCATTCCTTTTAACCGCGTTCACGCGGGGGAAGTCCTTGGGGCAGATTCTGGGGGCGGAGACGGGCTTCATTCTTGCGCGAAACCCTGACGTGGTCCGCGGCCCCGATGTGGCGTTCGTCCAAGCCTCTCGCATTCCCGCTTCCGGCCGGCCGGTGAAATTTTGGGAAGGTGCCCCGGATCTGGCGGTCGAAGTGGTGTCGCCGAGTGACACGTTGGAAGAAGTCGAAGAGAAGGTCGACGACTATCTGGCGGCGGGCACGCGGATGGTCTGGATCGTGAACCCGCGGCGGCGGACGATCACCGTTCACCGGCCCGGCAGCAACCCCGTCGTCTTGCGCGAAGCCGATACGCTGGACGGCCAGGACGTCTTGCCTGGATTTCACTGCGGGGTACACGAAGCATTTCTGTAGCCGGCATCCAATCGCAATGATTCAGGATAACGGTTAAACGCTCCGTACGTGGTTCTGATATAATCAGACGTTCGTTCGGAGGTTCGCCTATGTCCGGAAATCCCGATTACGAAACCGTGTTGAAGGCTATCTCGGCGTGGCCGCCTGAGCAGCGGATGGCGCTTGCCCATGACGTTCTTGAGACGGTGCGGCACGATGCTCAGACGACCAGCGCACCGAAACAAACTCTTCAAAGGGCGTTGGGTTTGGGGCGTGGGGATGCGCAGCCGCCGAACGATAGGGAGGTCGCAGGCTGGGTCGACGAGCACCTGTCGGAGAAGTACGGCAAATGACCGGACTTCTCGACATCAACGTCATCTTGGACGTTTTGCTCGCGCGTCAGCCGTTTGAAGTGGAAGCCACGGCGATCTGGAAAGCGTGTGACGAAGGCCGCTTCAAAGGGCACGTATCGGCCGTTAGTTTTCCGATCATTTTCTATATCGTGCGTAAGGCCGCTGGCTTGGACCGGGCAAAAGAGTGTGTTCGTGTATGCCTCGATGCCTTTATCGTGGCACCCGTCACACGGGACATCATTGAGGCGGCTTCGGCTTTGCCGGGAAGTGATTTTGAAGACAACGTGCAGATCGCCTGTGCGATCGGTGCGGGGCTGGATATCATCGTGACGCGCGATCCAAAAGGTTTGAAGAATGCTCGCGTGCCCGCGCTCAGTCCGGCGGAGTTACTGATGAAACTCTAGCCATCGCGTATCTTCGCGGGTCGTTCGGTTACATTACATTACTATATATTCGACAAAGGGAATTCCGATGAATAGCCGCCTCTCCGCACTCGTGTTGCTCGTTGCCGGGATCGTCGCCGTGCCGGTTTGGGCGCAGAATGATTGGCCGCAGTGGCGGGGGCCGCATTTCAATGGGGCGAGCGAGGCGGGGGGGTTGCCGGACAAGCTGGAGAAGGAGAACCAGGCTTGGGCGGTGCAACTGCCGGGGGCGGGGAGCGGGACGCCGGTGGTGTTCGGCGACAAGGTGTTTGTGAGCTGCGTGGACCCCAAGAGCAGCCATCTTATGGGCATAGCGCTGTCGCGCGTTGACGGGCATACGCTTTGGCAGAAGGAGATCGGCGTTGGTAGGACCAATAGCGATCGCAACGACGCGGCTTCCCCCTCGGCTGTGACGGACGGGCATCTCGTTTACTTCATGTTTTCGACGGGCGACCTTGCCGCGTTTGATGTGGAGGGGAAGCCGGTGTGGGAACGGAACCTGCAGAAGGACTATGGCACCTTCAACGTCCTGTGGATCTATTCTTCGTCGCCGTTGCTGTATAAGGGGAAGCTGTACGTGCAGGTGATTCATCGCAACGTGCCGTCCGTGGGCGTGAGCGGCGGGGAGGGCGGGGTCGATTCGTTTCTGCTGGCGCTGGACCCGCAGACCGGCAAGGAAATCTTCCGGCAGACGCGGGCGAGCGACGCGGTCGGCGAATCGCGCGAGTCGTATGCGACGCCGGTGCCGTTCGAGCATGACGGCCGCAGTGAAATCATTCTCGTCGGCGGGGACGCGGTCAGCGCGCACGACGCCGCGACCGGCAAGGAGCTTTGGCGGGCCGGCGGATGGAACCCGGGGAAGCATCCGGACTGGCGGCTGGTGCCCTCGGCGGCGACCGATGAGAAGGATGGGTTGGTCTTTTCCTGCGCCCCCAAGGGCGGGCCGATGATGGCGGTCAAAGACGGCGGCAGCGGAGACGTGACGGCCACGCACGTCGTGTGGAAGAGCAAGGGCGGGCGCGAGAAGGACCTCAGCAGCGACGTGTGTGTCCCCTTATTCTACAAAGACAATTTATACGTCCTCGACGGGGACCGCAAAACCCTGTTCTGCGTGGACCCCAGGACCGGCGAAAAGAAGTGGACGGGCGAATTGGGCGGCGGCAAGAGCTTCCGCGCTTCGCCCACCGCCGGGGACGGGAAGATCTACTGCATGAACGAAGGGGGCGACGTGTGGGTCGTGGCGGCGGACGAATTCAAGATCCTCTCCAAGGCGTCGTTGGGCAGCCAGC
>JAQGHP010000732.1 GCA_028288775.1 Phycisphaerales bacterium
TCTGGCTGCAAGGGACCAGGTCGTCCTTCTTTGCCATGAGATTCAGCACCGGGCAGGTGATGTCGCGCAGATCGACGATGTGCCGGCCCACGGGCATCTGATTCTTCACCAGCAGGTTCCTCTGATACAGATATTTCACGAACTCGCGGAAGACTTCGCCGGGCACGGGGATGTTGTCGTTCAGCCACCCCTCCATCGCGAAGTAGTCGTCGACGAAGTCTTCATCGCCCATTCGCTCGGCCAGCCCGATCGGCTTCTCGACGATGTTCTGCACCGGCTTGAGCATCTGGAACATGGTCTGGAGGAATTCCGCGGGGACGTTTCCGTAAGTGTCCACGAAGCGGTCCACGTCGAAGTATTTGGGGTCACACCAGAGGTTCAGCAGGCCGTCTTCGGTGTCGAAGTTGATGCCGGCGGCCATGAGAATCAGGTTCTTCACGCGCTCCTGGTGCAGGGCGGTGAACATCGAGCTGAGCGTCCCGCCCATGCAATAACCGAGAACGCTAACCTGCGGCGAGCGGGTGCGCTCGCGGATGGTATCGACGACGTTGGAGATATAGCCGTTGACGTAATCGTCGATGGTGAGATGCCGGTCGGCGCGGGTGGGCTCGCCCCAATCGACCAGGTACGTGTCAAACCCGCGGTCCACGAAGTGGCTCACCACGCTGCGCCCTTTGCGCAGGTCGAGGATGTAGGGCCGGTTGACCAGCGCGAAGACGAACACCAGCGGGGTGCGATAGCGAATCGGCCCCTTGGGGATGTATCGCCGAAGCTTCAGGCGGTCTTCCTCGTACACCACTTCCGAAGGCGTCACGCCCTTTTGCACGCGCTGCGCCTGCTGCCAGAGGAAGGGAAGGCGGCTCCACCTGCGAAGGTTCGCCGAGGTTTCATTGAGCAGCGATTGCTGCCAGTCGAGCCAGGGATTTGTTCCGGTTACAACGCCACTTTCGGCCATCGCGTACTCTCCCGATTTCTTCAGATCTTTACTTCTAAGTATCCACGTCCCGGCGGGCGACTACATGATGTCGTCCGCGTCGCGTTTGGGTTTCCTGCGGGCGCCTTTGCGCACCTTGGCGGCCTGCGGTGCACGCATGCGTTCCGCGGCCCGCTCGTAGACCGGCTCGAGGTCGGGCTCGGCCTCGGCGTGCCGGCCCGTGCCGTTGCGCCGCGGGGCGACGCGGCCGTTGCCGTTGCCTTCCATCGCATCCAGCCGGCGGCTGATTTCGCGCAGGTGGTCGTCGATTTCGTCCATCCGGTCGCGCATCCGCGTGCCCATATGCCGCACCGCAACCATGAGGCTGTCGATGTCCTCCTTGGCGGTGCCCTGGGTATCGTGGCGCAGCCCGGTCATGAAGTCGTCCATCTGCTTGCGCATCCCCAGGCTCGTGTCCATCGACTGCTTCATGAGCTGGAGGAATTGCGGGGAGCGCATCATCTGGTCGGCGAACTCCGACAGCGCGCCGAAGTACGATCCGCGCGCCTGCCGGGCCGCTTCGGGCGGGGGGGCGAAGGGGTTGAACGACGTCCCCGCGGTCATCATCCGCGTGGCGAATTCCATCCACATCTTCGTAAAGAAAGCCGCGTTGTCTGCGATCGTCTGACTGTCCATGAAGCTCATCTCCGGGAATCTCATCGCCGCGCGGTCGTCGGGCGGGTGCGTTTGGGCGTGAGGCCAATGCGTTTACACAAGTTCGATTGCCATGGCGACCGCCTCGCCGCCCCCGATGCAAAGCGTGTCGATTCCGATCCGCGCGCCGCGCTGGCGCATCGCGTTCATCAGCGTGACGAGCGTCCGCGCCCCGCTGGCGCCGATCGGGTGGCCCAGCGCCACCGCGCCGCCGTTCACGTTCACCTTTTCGTGCGGGATCTTCAGTTCCTTCATCGCCGCCAAGCTGACGGTGGCGAACGCCTCGTTGATTTCGAACAGGTCAACGTCGGAGACCTTGAGGCCCAGTTTGTCCATCAGTTTCGTCAGCGCGCCGATGGGGGCGATGGTGAACCATTCGGGCTCGCGCGACGCGGTGGCATAGCCCAGGATTCGCGCCTGCGGCTTAACGCCCAGCGCCTTCACCTTCTCCGCCGACAGCACCGCCACCGCCGCCGCCCCGTCGTTGATGCTCGACGCGTTGCCCGCGGTGATTGTCCCCTCTTTGCCGAACGCGGGCCGGAGTTGCCGAAGCTTTTCCTCGTTGAACCGCTTGGGCTGCTCGTCCTCGGTGACCGCCACCGTGCCTTTGCCGGCGGGGGCGTTCACCGGGATGATCTCCTGCGCGAAAGTGCCGTCCGCCACGGCTTTGAGCGCCCGCTGGTAACTGGCGACGGCGAAGTCGTCCTGCTCCTGGCGCGACAATTCGTATCGTGTGGCGCACTTGTCGCCGCAGGTTCCCATGTGGACGTTGTTATAAACGTCCCACAGGCCGTCGCGGATCATGGAGTCGATCAGCTCGCCGTTGCCCATGCGGTAGCCGTTGCGGGCCTTGTCGAGCAGGTAGGGGGCGCGGGACATGTTTTCCATGCCGCCGGCGATGACGGCCCCCGCGTCGCCGCATTGAATGGCCTGGGCGGCCAGCATGACCGCCTTGAGGCCCGACCCGCAAACCTTGCTGACGGTGGTCGCGCCGATGGTGGGGCTGAGGCCCGCGCCGATTCCCGCCTGGCGTGCGGGGTTTTGGCCCAGCCCGCTGCTCAGGACGTTGCCAAAAATGATCTCATCAAACTGGTCGGCCGATACGCCCGAGCGCTGGAGCGTGGCCTTGATGGCCGCACTGCCCAGCGCCGGCGCAGGCACTTCCGCGAACGCGCCGCCGAACCCTCCGATGGCGGTGCGCGCCCCGCCCGCAAGAAAAACATCCTTTGTCATGGCAAGATATCCTTTCGTGCAATCGCCCCAGGCGCGGCAGGATTCGCCGCGCCGCGCCCGGTATCACCTCGGCCCTCTTTCCTTTGCCGGCCCACGTGCTCAGGTATGTGCATGGGCCTGAGCCTGGGCATGCTGCTGCGCGCGCTTGGCCGCCCTGCGTGCCTGCGCGCCGGCGGCGGAGGTCACCTTGCGCGCGGTTTCACTGACGTGCTGGGCGGTGTCAGCGGCCGTCCGCGCGGTGTCGTGAGCGGCCTTCGAGGCGTTGTCAACGCCGTTGCGAATCAGGTCGGCCCACGCCTGCACGGCTCGCATGTTGGCCTCGGCCATTGCCTTGGCGTTGTCCCGAAGGGCTTCCATCGACTCCTCGAGCACCTGCCGCGACTTGGCCTGCGTCTCCGTCAAGGAGCCCGACCGCCCGGCTTCCATCGCCTTCTTCATCAAGTCTATGCTGGTGCGATAGCTCTGGTCGAAGAGGCGGAGGTATTCATCCACGTTTTTCTGGGCCGCGGGCATTGCCTTGGTCCACATTGCCTGCGACCGCTTTTGCCAGTCCTGGAACGGGTCGCTGCCGTTGGTGCCAACGGCCCCGGCCCACCAGCGGGTGACGTCCTCCTGGAATTTGGCGCCGGCCTTGAGTGCGCCGGTGAACGTATCCGCTGCCTGTTCAAAGAACTCTGAAAATGCCGCTCCGTTTCGCGCTGCCATGGGTATCTCCTTCTTTCCTTGCGGTAAGGTTTCCGTTTCTAATTTCACGCCTCGGATCCGCGTCCGCGTCCGATCCGGATGTGGCTGGTTTCGTCCCAGAGCGCCCCTCAATCGCCCGGCCCATAATTAGTCGCCGCCCGGCGGACGTCAAGAGAAAAAACCTGAAGATTTTTGCATCTGCACATTTGCGGTGAGTGGCGTCACCCTCGGCGGAGATTCGCTTGCCTAGCTTGATTTCATGCGGCCTTCATAAGTTTAAAAACCGCGTCCCGAGGATGAGATTGCTCACATATCGCATTTGCGATAAACGCCCCGCGATCAGCTTGCACGAACGGTGCCGTGCCCGACCGGGCGGGATGCCGCGACACGAATCGGATGGTGCGATTTTACGACCGACAAGCGGGCTGCTCGGGCCACACGCGTATCTGTTGATTACGAAGGAGGATGGGCTACGTAGTGCGAGACTAGGAACGGGGCCGCCGCTTGGCGGGCTTTTTCGTATGTGTCCGCTTCTTCGCACCGGCTTCAGATGATTTGGACGCCGGCGACTGGGCCTCCAGGGCGCTGACTTGCCGTCGCAGAACTTCGACCAAGTGTCGCAGTTCCGCAGGTGAATTCCCCGAACCGTGATCTGCCGCGGAACCGGCCGCGTGCGGGGCGGCGGCGGAGCGCGCGTCACCACCCGGCGTGTCGTTGGACGCGGACGCAGAGCCCGATGGCTGCGAGGCGTTCGCGGCAGGCTTGTTCGCAACGCCCGGCCAGAATCGTGGGACGAGCGGGTCCCACATCATCTTCAGCCAGTCGGGCATCCCCGTCGCACCCGCTTGCAACCCCATCGCCTGCCGGAACGATTGTTCCACCGTGCGCTGCGAATCGAGGAATAGGGATAGCGCCTGGTTGAAATATTTCTCGACGAAGTCGTTGACCAGTTGCTCGTTGGCCCGGATCAACCGGTGCAGCAGCGGGACCGGAAAGACGCCCAGCTTGGGCGGGTCAAGTTCGAGGATGATCTGGGCCAGCACCTTTGCCGTGATGTCCTGGCCTGACTTCGAATCGCTCGCCTGCACCTCGTACCCTTCGCGGATCAGGGAGTAGATCTCTTCGAGGGTCACGTAGCGGCTGCGCGAGGTATCGTAATACCGACGGTTGGGGTATTTCCGGAGCGTCAGGCGTTTTCTTGCTCCGCCACTTTCCTCGCTCATCGCATTTGCTCCAAAAACGAACGGCCCGGCGGTTGCGCCTATGCACAAACGGCCCGGCACCATGGCTGTAGCTCGCCGCGACGCGTACGTCAAGCCGCCGATCGCGAAATGACGAAGAACCCCGCGGCGGCGCGCCGATTCACCGGGGATCCGTGCGCGCCCGGGCTTGATTTCGGCGTACAGTTTGCATTATACCGCATTTGCGAGATGCGTGTCGGCGGCGCGTGCCGTTTGCAGGCGCTGTGGACGACGCGCAAGTGCAACCCTGAGGTACCCCTATGGACATTCAAGGACGGGTGGCGGTGATAACCGGAGCGGGCGGAGGCATTGGCAGGGCGACGTCCCTGGCCCTTGCCCGCAAGGGCGTAAAGGCCCTGGCGCTCGTGGACCGTAGCGACGCGGTGCAAGAGACCGCCGCCCAGGTCAACGACCTGATCGGCCGGCCGATCGCACGGGCGTTTTTGGGCGATGTGACGGACGCGGCCTTTCGTCGCGAAACCTTCGACACGACCTCGAAGGAAAACGGCCCCGTGAACATTTGCGTTCCCGCGGCCGGCATCACGCGCGACGCGCTCGCCGTGAAGGTCGACAAGACGACCGGGCGCGCCAGCCTCTACCCGGAGGATTTCTTCCACCAGGTGACCGAAGTGAACCTCATGGCACCCGTCTATTGGGCCTTGGAAATGGTCGCCCGGGCGGCGGAAGACCGCCATCGTCGGGGACTTGGCCGCTGGAAACCCCAAGAGCGAATCCAAGGAACGATCATCTTCATCGGTTCGGTTTCGTCGCAGGGGAACAAGGGACAAATTGCCTATGCCGCGACCAAGGCCGGGCTGGAAGGGGCCGCCGCCACGCTGATGAAGGAGGGGATTTTCCACGGCATCCGCTGCGCCGTAATCCATCCGGGCTTCACGGACACACCCATGGTCCGCGCGTTGGGCGAGGAATACATCGCCAAGAACATCCTGCCCTATACGCAGTTGCAGCGGCTGATCCGCACTGATGAGATAGCCGACGCGATCTGCTTCATGATCTCCAACTCAGCGGTCAGCGGCGAGCTGTGGGCGGACGCCGGCTGGCACCCGGCCAGTTAAGAACGGCCCGAGCCGGGGCCGGCCATATCATGCCCTCGGAAAGTTTCGATCCCGTTAGTGTGCAAATGCGATAGATGAGAAAGGCCCCGCCAGAGGAAATTCGGCCCCGGCGGGGCCTTTCGCACGACCTGCTTCTATTCCCGGATGCCATAAATGGCCGATAAGACGGCGGCTGCGTCGCATTTGCGCCAAATTTTCGCGCGAAGCGGCGTCGTCTGGCGCGTCTGCACATCTTTATGCTGCAAATGCGACATGGTTCGCGTCAAACTGACGGAATCGCCCCGCGCCGGGGCGGTTGTTCTCGCATTTGCGGTAGATTTTTGCATGGCGTCGGTCGTGGCGCGATGCTTGCATATGTTTGACGCATCACCCGTGGGGGGAGCGGCGAGAGGAAAACGAGGCTTCCCGCGGCCGAATCCCCGCCCCGAAATCGCCCTGCCCGGCCGTACGTCCCCGAAATGACACGGCCCCGGCCGTCTTTGCCCCCGCGTCGCGTGACGAAAGGAGCTTCTCCCATGTCCGTTCATGCCCTGGACCCCGTCGCCCACCCGTCTCTTACGCCCGTGGAAGGCCCGCTCGGCGTCGAGCCCATTGAAATCCCCCTCGGTATGGAGCCCGAGCACTATCAAATCCTCACGGCCGGCGCGCTGCAATTCATCACGCGGCTCGCGACGGAATTCGAGCCCCGCCGCCGTGAGCTGCTGGCCCGGCGGCGTCAGAGGCAGACGGAACTGGACCAGGGAAAGATGCCCGATTTCCTTCCCGAGACGCGCGAGATTCGCGAGAGCGATTGGACCGTCGCACCCATCCCGCAAGACTTGCTCGAACGCCGCGTCGAAATCACCGGGCCGGTCGATCGAAAAATGATCATCAACGCCATGAACTCGGGCGCGAGCGTCTTCATGGCCGATTTCGAGGACGCCAACGCGCCGACGTGGGACAACTTGATCGACGGCCAGATGAACCTGTACGACACCGTCCGCGGCAATATCCGCTACGAAAGCCCGGAAGGCAAAGAGTACCGGCTGAAAGACAAGACGGCGGTGCTGATGGTCCGCCCGCGAGGATGGCACCTCGATGAAAAGCACGTGCGCGTCGAGGGAAAGTCCGTGTCCGCCTCGCTGTTCGACTTCGGACTTTACTTCTACCACAACGCCCGCGCGCTGCTCGCCAACGGAACCGGCCCGTACTTCTATCTGCCCAAGCTCGAAGGGCACCTCGAGGCCCGTCTGTGGAACGACGTGTTCGTTTGGGCGCAGGACGCCCTCGGACTCCCGCGCGGCACGATCCGCGCCACGGTGCTTATCGAGACCATTCTCGCGGCGTTCGAGATGGACGAGATCCTCTACGAGCTTCGCGACCACTCGGCGGGGCTGAATTGCGGGCGGTGGGACTACATTTTCAGCCTGATCAAAAAGTTCCGCAACCATCCGCAGTTCGTGCTGCCCGACCGCGGGCTCGTGACGATGACCACGCCGTTCATGCGCAACTACTCGCTGCTGACGATCCAGACCTGCCACCGCCGGGGCATTCATGCGATCGGCGGCATGGCCGCTCAAATCCCCATCAAGAATGACCCGCAGGCCAACGAAGCCGCGCTCGCCAAGGTGCATGATGACAAGGCCCGCGAAGTGCGGGACGGCCACGACGGCACCTGGGTCGCCCACCCGGGCCTTGTGCCCATCGCGCTCGAGGAATTCGAGGCCATGCCCGGCGCAAATCAGATCGACCGGCTCCGGCAGGACGTCCACGTCTCCGGGACCGACCTCCTGGCCATCCCCGACAGCCCGGCCATCTCCGAGGAGGGAATCCGCACGAATATCAACGTCGGCATCCGTTACTTGGAATCCTGGCTGCGGGGGCAGGGGTGCGTGCCGATCAACAACCTGATGGAGGACGCGGCAACCGCGGAGATTTCCCGCGCCCAGCTTTGGCAGTGGGTCCATCACCACGCCCGCCTGCGCGACGGCCGCCGGGTGACGCACGAGCTGTTGGAGCAACTGGCCAACGAAGAAATGGCGCGTTTGCGAGATGACCTGGGCGCGGCGCAGTTCGACTCGGGCCGCTTCGCGAGCGCCCGCGCGCTGTTCCGCGAAATGACGAATCGTCCGGAATGCCCGGAGTTTTTGACTTCCAT
>JAQGHP010000578.1 GCA_028288775.1 Phycisphaerales bacterium
GATGATCCGGTTGCACCGGACGATAACCAAGCCGTATTTCTTCTTCCGCCGGAGGATGTTTCGACGGCTCCGCGATACGGGGAGTCTTTTGCCGGAGTGAAGCAAGTGAAGAGTATTTTCGATTTGAGATTTGAGATTTGCGATTGGAAGATGGGCATGGTCCTTCTGCTCCTGGCCGGGCTTGTGGGGGGATGCGCCGCGGAGCCGGACGCGCCTGCTTCTATTACGACGACGCGGCCTTTGGTGGTTGCGGCCACCGCACCGGCGACTTCCCCCGCGGAGCCCGCGTGGGGGGAGATTGCGAAAGTGCTTGAGCGCAAGGGCGTCGTCAAGGATGGTGTTTACGTCGTGACGGTGCCGCGGGATGATCTGGACGTCACGATCGAAGGCATGGGAATTCCCACCGCGGCGGGCATCGAATCGGTCTTCTACTTTTACCGCTGCCCTTGTGGGAAGATGAACGTCGTGGGGCAGTTCGTGACGGCGGACTACGAGGCCAACGACGTCGCCGACGCCCTGCGGCAGGGGCAAATCAAAGTGACGTCCATCGGCCCCCTGCTGCTGTACGAAAAGCCCCGGCTGCTGGTCGTGCGTTTCCAGGCCGAGGGCGATCCGGTGGCGATGGCCAAGTCCCTGCGCGAGGCGCTGCGCTGGACTGCCGCCGAACGCATGGCGCCGCAAAAACTGGAAGGCGATAAATAAATGAAACCGATCGTGCAGATCTCGCTGGACGTGGTAAGCGTGGACGAGGCGATTTCCACCGCACAGATGGCCCGCCGGGCAGGCGTGGACTGGCTGGAGGCGGGCACGCCGCTGATCATCGCCGAGGGAATGCACGGCGTGCGGGCACTGCGAAAAGCCTTCCCCGGCGTGCCGATCGTCGCCGACCTGAAAACCATGGACGGCGGATATCTCGAAGCCGAGCTCATGGCAAAGGCCGGAGCGACGCATATCGTCGTCATGGCCCGCGCGCACGAGGAGACGTTGCGCTGCGTGGTGAAGGCGGGGAAGGATTTGGACGTAAAGGTCATGGGCGACAACCTCGGCTGCCCGGACATGGTCGCCGGGGCGAAGTTCATCGAGGATATGGGCTGCGATTACGTGATCCACCACATCGGCTACGACGAACGCCGCGGCATCGCGGCCCGCGGCCTGCGCATGCCCAGTCCGCTGGATCAACTGCGTGAAGTAGTGAATGCAGTCAAAGTGCCGGTGCAAGCCGTCGGCGGACTGACCATCGAACAGGCCGTGCGCACGCCGGAATATGGCGCGCCGCTGGTGGTGCTCGGCGCCCCCCTGACGATCGACGCCGATGCCTTCAAGACCGCCAGCGGCGACGTCGAAGGCTCGTTGCGAATGATCTGCGAAAAAGTACACGGGTATGGGGACGTGGCGGTGCGACGATAGCCGCCGGCGGAAATCCGAATTCCGAAACTCGAAAGCCGAATCAAGTCCGAATGACGAAGTCCCAAATCCGAAGGGAAGGCGTGAAATTGGCTTCAGTCCTCTCGTGGCGGGCGGCTCGCCCGTGTTTTGCCGCTATAGCGGCGGGACCATGGGCGGGCCGCCCAAGCCACGAAGAATGCGGAGAGCCACGAATGGGCACGAATGAAAGAGGGCTTCTTATTCGTGTGCATTCGTGTTCATTCGTGGCTCCCCCCGCATTCGGATTTCGGGTTTCGGAATTCGGATTTTGGGCATCGCGTCTCAGTTGTGATTGCACCATCCAATAGAGGTAACTGTCATGGGCGAAGCGGCTGTCGTTAACTACTCGGCGCAGAAACACTCCGTCGAATTGCGGGAAATTCCGCGGCCGGAGATTGGGGCGGACGACGTTCTTCTCGAAGTGGCTGCCGTCGGCGTGTGCGGGTCGGACCTGCATCAGTGGACCGCCGACCATTCCTGGCAGGTGAACTATCCGGTCGTTCTGGGCCACGAGTTCGGCGGGCATATTCGCCAGGTCGGCTCGTCCGTCGTCGGGTGGCGCGAGGGGGACCGGGTCGTCAGCGAGACGGCCGCGGTAATTGATCCCAACAGCCCGATGACCCGCCAGGGTCTCTACAACCTCGACCCGACGCGCAAGGGTTTTGGTTACGGAGTGAACGGCGCGATGACGCGATTCGTGCGCGTCCCTGCGCGCATTCTGCACAAGGTGCCGGACGGGCTGGCATTGGAGAAGGCGGCGCTGACCGAGCCCTGCTGCGTGGCGTACAACGCGGTGGTGCGGAACGCGAAGATCGAGCCGGGGGATCGCGTGGTGGTGTTCGGGCCGGGGCCGATCGGATTGCTGTGTGCGGCGATGGCGAAGTTGCGGGGCGCGGAGGTCGCGGTTGTCGGCTTGGAGCGCGATCGCGTGCGGCTGAATATCGCGCAACAGTATGGGTGCATCCCGATAGTTGACGGGCTAGAAGCGTGGGCGAAGGAAGGCGACGGCCTGGGCGTTGACGGCGTCATCGACGCGGCGGGCGTGAGCGCGACGCTGAAGTCGGCGATGCAAATCGTCCGCCCCAACGGCTGGATCAGCAAAGTCGGCTGGGGGCCGCAGCCGCTGAACTTTTCACTTGACCCGCTCGTGCAAAAGAACATTACGCTGCAGGGCAGCTTCAGCCACAACTGGCCGATCTGGGAGCGCGTGATCCGATTGCTCGCCACCGGCAAGCTCGACGTCGCCCCCATCACCGGCGGCATCTGGCCGCTGGCGCAATGGCACGAAGCCTTTGAGAAAATGCATAGCGGGGCGATCGCGAAGGCGGTGCTGAAGCCGTGAGGTATGACTCCCTCTCCCTTCCAGGGAGAGGGCCGGGGTGAGGGTGCGGCGTGGAACGTAAAAGAGAGCGCAGCATTTAGCGCAATACGGGGATCCACCGCGATTTTTTGCGAAACACACCGCCAGCAATTTCTACGATTCACCCTCACCCTGCCCTCTCCCTAGGAGGGAGAGGGTGATTGAGACATCCCCAACACCTGCTCGACGAACTTCGTCTGCTCCTGGTTGCGGCCCGGTTTTTTAATCCATTCTTCGAACAACCGCCGACTCTCTTTCGCGAGGATTCCGCCGAC
>JAQGHP010000782.1 GCA_028288775.1 Phycisphaerales bacterium
GCTCTTCCGATCTCGGAATTGGTCATTCGGATTTGGGATTTCATTCGGATTTCGGGGATTCGGAATTCGGATTTTTTCGCTACTTGGCGTTCGGACAATAAAACAGGCATCAGGATGGTCACTCTACTTTGAGGCGCGCATGTACAACTCTCGACGGGACTTTCTGAAGGCGTCCGGCATGGTCGTCATGGCCGGGGCGGCGGGTTACCTTGGCACCGAGCGGTACATCTATGGCCAGTCGGCCAGCGATATCACCGACAACACCAAGGCCCTCGACGCCAAGCAGCGGCCCACGCTCGTCACCATCTTCCTTCGCGGCGGAGCCGACGCCCTCAACACCTTCGTCCCCGCGGGCGACAAGCTCTATTACGACGCCCGCCAACGCATCGCACTCAAAGCCGACGCCCCCACCAAGGGCAAGGGCAAGGGCGGCGAAGCGGGCGTGCTGCCCATCGGCAAGGGTGGGTACTGGGGCATCAACGCCAAGATGGCCGCGCTGCTGCCGCTCATTGAGAAGGGGATCTGCGTCCCCATCATGAACGTCGGCTCGCCCAACGGCACCCGCAGCCACTTCAGCGCCCAGGACTACATGGAACGCGGCGCGCTGGGCGACTCCGGCATCAGCAACGGGTGGCTCAATCGCTACCTCGAAGCCTCCAAGAAGCCCTACGACGCCCCGCTCCGCGGGCTCTCTGCCCAGACCCTCGTGCCCCGCGCCCTCCGCGGGCCGTATCCGGTCTTGGCCGGCAACAACTCCACCGAGCAGATGGAATTGTTCGAGACGCTCTATTCGACCAAGAACATGGTCAATATGAACGCCCGCGATGGCGCCAATGACACCAAGGGCTCGCGCCTCGATGAGCTCAACAAGAGCGCCAAGGCCGCGCTGACGGCCGACTCCACCCGCGACATCATCGCGCAGTCCGGGGCCAATGCGATTGAACGCATCCGCGCCTTGGAGAAGGCCGAGCAGACCGAAAACACCGCCGACTATCCGGGCGGCGGGCTCAGCGGGCAGCTCAAGACCATTGCGAAGGTCATCAAGGCCGACGTCGGCCTCGAGGTCGCCCAAGCCGATTACGGCGGCTGGGATCACCACAGCGCCCAAGGCGGCGCGGGCGGCCATCACGCCCAGATGCTAGGGCATTTGGCCGATTGCCTCGTCGCCTTCAACGCCGATTTGGGCTCGCGCATGGACCGCGTCATGGTGCTGGTGATGAGCGAATTCGGCCGCACCGTGCAGGACAACGGCGCTAACGGCACCGACCACGGCCGCGGCGGCTTCATGATCGCCATGGGCAACATGCTTAAGGGCAACAACAAGGTCTGGGGCGTCGACAAGTGGAACATGACCGACCTCGATTATGGCCGCTTCCTCCCGGTCCATAACGACTTCCGCGCGGTCTTCGCCGAGTCGCTCGTGCGGCTGTTCCACTTCGATCCGTTCGCGGGCAAGGTCTTCCCCGATTACCAGGCGACGCCCAAGAACTTCCTGTGCTTCAAGAAGCAGCAGGCTGAAGTGTACGGGCGGAAAGGATTTTTCCGTTCCCTTCGGTCCGGCTGATCGTATAAGTGTGTATGACAACAGGAGCGTGGGACGTGGAGTCGGAAGGTTCGTGCCTTCCGCCTCGACGCGTCCCACGCTCCTTAATTTTGTGCGAGGACCGATCCTTGATGTACAGGAAGCTCTTCATCCACTCAAAGCTGGCCGTCGGACTGTTGTGCACTGGCCTGCTGTTGTCACTGACGCCCGCGGCACCCGCGGCCGATCAGCCTCAAGCGCCAGCGGCGGCCTTGCGTGAGGCCGCGCCGCCGCAACACACGTGGCTTTTGCATCTGCCTGGCATCGCGGGGATCAAATGGGTGGACCGCGAGATGACCGCCGGCCTGCGCGATGCGGGCTACTCCGGCGCGATGGACGTCTACGACTGGACCGCCAACGACCCGGGCCTCAGCGCCCTGATGGCCTACAAGCGCAATCAGGTCGAGGCCCAGAAGGTCGCCGACAGGATCACCACCCGCTTTCGCGCCGACCCCGGCGTGCGCATCGTCCTCACCGCCCACAGCGGCGGCACGGGCCTGATCATCTGGGCCCTGGAAAAACTCCCCGACGACGTGACGGTGGACACGGTCATGCTCCTCTCCTCCGCCCTCTCGCCGCAGTATGACTTGAGCAAGGGGCTCGCCCACGTCCGCGGCAAATGCTATTCGTTCTGCAGCGAAAACGACGTGCTGGTGCTGGGCGCGGGCACCAAAATGTTCGGCACCATCGACGGCAAAAAGACCGAGGCGGCGGGTGAATTCGGCTTCGTCTTCCCCACGGATGCGGACGCCAAGGAATACGAAAAACTCGTCCAGAAGCCGTACGACAAATCCTGGATGCAGTACCACAACATCGGCGACCACATCGGCGACATGAGCCGCCCCTTCTCGCGAAACATCCTCGCCCCCATCCTCTTCGAAAACCTGAAGCCCGCCGCGATCCAGGCCCAAAATCCGCCCGCGGTCACCCGGCCACCCGTCAGCGCCACGCCAAAACCCGCCGACGCCCGCCCCGACAAATCATGACCAACCCCCCGCCCCCGCGCGACCCCCAACCCGCCCCCGCCGACGCCCGGCGGCACGCCCCCTGGCCCACGTGGCGGATTGTTGCCGCATACGCCCTGCTCGCCGCCCTGGCCGCGGCGGGAATCTGGTGCATCGACCTCAAGGCGCATGAGTCGGTGGTTTCGTCGCATCCGTAACCACTTGACACTCGAAATTCTGCGTCACGTTTCACTCATCACTCATCGGGCGACCCATTGCAGTCGTTGCCCGTTTCGCGACATCCCCCTACTCTTCACCACATGGCCCGCAAAGCATCCCGCGCCCACGCAACGGAAGAAGGCCTCTTCCCCCAGGAGTCCGCCGGAGAAGCCGGCGAAGGACCCATCTACCAGATCCCCGCCAGTTGGAAGGATCTGCTGGCCGATGAAATCCGCAAGCCGTATTTTCATCACCTCGCGCAGTTTGTAGCCGAGGAGAGAAGCAAGCACGAGGTGTTCCCGCCCGAGGGGGATGTGTACAACGCGCCGAAGCTCACGCCCTACAAAAACGTCAACGTGCTCCTGCTCGGCCAGGACCCCTACCACGACACGGGCCAGGCGCACGGCCTCTGTTTTTCCGTCCGCACCGGCACGCGTTTTCCGCCGTCGCTGGTGAACATCTTCAAGGAATTGCACTCCGACCTGGGCGTGCCCGTCCCCAAAACGGGGAACCTCACGCCGTGGGCGCAACAGGGCGTGCTGCTGCTCAATGCGGTGCTGACCGTCCGCGCCCACGAGCCCAACTCGCACAAGGGAAAAGGCTGGGAAAAGTTCACGGACCAGATCATCGAAAAAGTCGGCGAAAAGCCCGACCCCGTCGTCTTCGTCCTCTGGGGCGGCTACGCCCAAAAAAAGGAAAAGCTGATCGACACCACCCGCCACACGATCATCAAATCCGCCCACCCCTCCCCCCTCAGCGCGCACAACGGGTTCTTCGGCAGCAAGCCCTTCTCAAAGATCAACGCGGCCTTACGCGAGGCGGGGAAGCCGGAGATTGATTGGTCGTTGAGTTAATGGCGCGTGGTCGATCTTAATTGAATCTCCCTTCGCTATAGGTGACAAGAATTGCCGGCATAACTCGGGATGATGCGTGCCCGGCTCCCGGACGGACCCGGTCTGTGGTGTTCTGTAGGCCAGACCGAATTGCATGAAGCCTTCTTCTCTTAGGATTCGTCTAGGGCTACGATAACTTGATGGCTTCTATTGACCGCATTGATACCGCTCTTGTTGAAGAGTTGCTGTACGGCAGCGAGGGCGTTGATCTGGACTTTAAACGTGACCAATACCACTTCGAAGGCGCTTCGGACTTAGATAAGGCGGAATTGCTGAAGGATGTACTCGCTTTTGCGAACGCGTTCCGTCGGAGTGATGCCTTCATCTTAGTCGGAGTTGAAGAAGGGTCGGGCGGTCGCGCCAACGTCGTCGGTGTGGCGCATCACCTTAAAGATGCGGACCTACAGCAGTTCGTGAACACGAAGACGAACCGCAACATCGTTTTCAGCTATCACGCGATTGAAGTTGAAGGAAAGCAGATCGGCATGATCCGAATTCAGGAACAGCAGCGGCCCATCTTCTTAAAGAAGGATTTTGGCCATGACCCCGTCCGGAATCGCCACCGGCTGGGCACAAACGTCGTCTACTTCAGGGTCGGAAGTTCCACGAAGGAAGCAACTCCGGAAGACATTGCCCGCATGGGAAGCCATTCGGCGCGTCAGCCTGTTTACGATGTGGAACTCCAGTTTGCAAACTTCCGCGACAAGACGGTGACCGGGAACATATTAAAGACCGCGCACGCTTTCCTATTCTATGATGGGGAAATGTACGATTACACCACGCGGCGTCATTCAGATTCGCGATTTGGAATGGCCGTTGCGCTACCCCAGATGGATCCTGACAACCGTGATTTCTGGCGTGAAGCATACAACTACATCACGCACTGGAACACGCTGGCCGAAGTCGGCTTTTGCATAGCGAACCGTGGAGACACAACCATCGATGACGTGACGGTAGAAATGGTCTTTGCAACCGATGATCGGTTCGTGCTAGTTGCCGAGGGTGACATGCCGCCAAGACCGAAGCCGCGATTGGGTCTATATCACTTTCACACGCCGAATTTTTCTGTCCGCAAACCGGCCATCCGTGTCGAAAAACGCGGCGATAAGCATGTGGTGACGCTTTGGTTTGGCAAGATCCAAGCTGGCCAGAGGCAATTCCTTCCGGATGCATTGTATATAGGGAATCCGCTTGAGAGGCAGGTAATCATTGACGCCGTGATCAGAGCGGATCAATTCCCTTCGCCGCTGACAGCGCGATTGGAATTTCACGCCCAAGGTACGATGGAGACGGTGAAATGGGATGAACTGAAAGCCGCTATCGAAGACGAGTTCTTTCGTACCAAAGAAGATGACTAACAATTTTCCCGGCCGATGCTGTTGAGTTACCCCGTTCTGCCCGCGAGACATGGACGCGAAACATCGACCGCCGGAATGAAAGGCGGCGCAGCCGGTTGTTGAAAACCAGCTGCGCCGCATAGTCCTCGCGTGAGGGGGCGGTTGCGGGATGTGCCGATTGCCCGCTTACCGGTTCTTCGCTGTCACGCCCGGCCAGTTGTCCGTGCGGAAAGGGACTGCCGGCAGATCGGCCTTGTTGTAGAGGTTCCCTTGCGGGTTGTGGGCCCAGTCGTACCGCACGGCGGCCGGCTTTTCGATTTCCTTGCTGGAGACGATGACCGAATCGCCCTCGATCTTCGCATCGGCCCAGTGCCACGTTACTTTTTCCCCGTCCTTGGCCTCGGCGGCGATTTGGAAGCCCTTCAGCGGCTCGCCGCCTTTGGCGGTCAGGGCGTCGGCGAACTTGAACTTGAGGCGGACTTTGTCGCCTTCAACCTTCGACGACTCGTACTCGGGGCCGGAGTAATCGACGCTCTTGCCGTAGGACTTGGCCAGCGCGACCAGCTCCAGGCGGTGGCCGACGCTCTGCTTGTCCTTGGGGTGGATGTCGCCGGGGTTGTTGGCGTCCGCGAGGTCGATCGCGATCGCCTGCCCGTTGTGCGGCTGATTGGCGGTCAGGGCCTGCGCCTCGCGCAGCTCGGCCCAGTCGCTTTCGCCGGGGTCTTTCGCGGGGTTTTGGAAGTTGGCCAGGGAGACAATGTAGAAGCCCATCTCCGGCTCGTTCCACGCCTCGCGCCAGTTCTTGATCATCGCGGGCAGAAGCTTGCGGTACTGGTAGGCCCGGCCGGCGTTGCTCTCGCCCTGGTACCAGATCGCGCCCTTGGTCGCGAAGGGGACGATGGGGGCGATCATGCCGTTGTACAGGCTCGACGGACGCCACGGGTCGTGCGCCATGTCCCGCGGCGGATTGGGCTTCTTGGGCTCGGGCTTGCCATCCGCCTTCGCCTTGGCGGCGGTTTCCTTCCACTCGGCCATTTGCTTCTCGTACTGTTCCTTCTGCTTGGGAAGGCTTTCCATGTCCTTCTGGAACTTTTCATTGATCGGCCGCAGGTCGGAGTCCTCTTCCAGGTACGACTGCGCCGTCCACGACTCGGCGGGCGTGCCGCCCCACGAAGTATGAATCAGCCCGACGGGCACCTTCAGATCATTGTGCAGATCGCGGCCGAAGAAATACCCCACGGCAGTGAATCCACCCCAGCCGTACGGCGCGATATTCTGCGGCGTGCATGGGAGCCATTTGCCCTCCAGGGGGGAATGGCCCTGGGCGGCGATGTCCTTCTGCGGCTCTCCTTGTACGTTTTTGGGGACGCTGAAGAGCCGAATGTTCGGGTGGTCTGCCGCGGCGACTTCCGCGTCGCAGTTCTTCACGTTCTTGATCCCCATTTCCATGTTCGACTGCCCCGAGCAGATCCACACTTCGCCCACAAGAATGTCCTTGAGGGTGACGGTGTCATTGCCCGCGATGGTCAGCTCGGCAGGTTTATCGCTGGCCGTGAGAGGCTTGAGTTTGACCGACCACTTCCCCTTGTCGTCCGCAGTGGCCGACTCTTTCTGATCGACAAAGCTGACGGTCACTTTTTCACCTGGATCGGCCAATCCCCAAACGGGCACGGCCTGCTGCTGCTGGAGCACCATATGGTCGGCGAGTACCGCCGGGAGTTTGACGTTAGCCTGGGCGAGCTGCGCGGAAAGCAGCGGGCACGCGCTAAGCGCTGCAATGGCGAGGGTACGCCGTGCGGAGGGGGAAATGAGCATGGGTTGATCTCCTGGGTTTCAGGGCAATTCGGGAATGGAAGGCTGCCACTGCGCGGAGCCACCTGGCCCTGCGGAAGTTGCCCTCGGGATTCTTTACCTGTCAGGCACCTTGCCGTTGCTGACGGATGATGCGCGTGATGAATGGTTTTGATTTTGGCGTGAACGATCTTCGGTGTGGAATTGAACGCCGAGTGCAAAATGCAAAAATCAAAATGCGGAGCGGCGGGAGGGTGGACCTTCGGTCCGACCGCTACGCGGTGAGGGCAATCCACCGTGTTTCATTTTGGCTTTTGCATTTTGCATTTCATCTCCCGCGTCACCCCGTCTCCGCGTCCCCGCGTCCCACTGAATCTCCGCGTCCTTCCTCCCCTTCCGCGGAAGAAAGCTCCTCGACCTTCTGCTCGAGCTGCTTGATCCGCTGCACGAGTTCCGGCAGTTGGGTGAAGATCGAATAGACCCGTCGGGCCTGTTGCGCCGGCATGGCGGGCGCGCCGATGTACATCGATTGGTCGGGGACGTCTTCCATGACGCCGCTCTGGGCGCCGAAGGTGACGTTGTTGCCGATCTTGAGATGCCCGGCGACGCCGACCTGCCCGGCCATGGTCACGTGGTGGCCGATTTTTACGCTGCCGGCGATGCCGACCTGCGCGACGATCATGCCCGCCGGGCCGATTTGGGTGCCGTGGCCGATGGTGACCAGGTTGTCGATCTTCGTGCCTTTGCCGACGACGGTGCGGCCCAGCGCCGCGCGGGCGATGGCCGCTCCGCTGCCGATCTCCACATCGTCTTCGATGACTACGTTCCCGATCTGCGGAATTTTGTGATGCACGCCCTGGCTGGTGGCGTAGCCGAAGCCGTCCTGACCGATGACGGTGCAGGCGTGGATCGTGACGCGGTCGCCGATGACGGTGTCGTCGTAGATGACGACGTTGGGGTAAAGAATGCAATCGCGGCCGACCTTCGCCCGCGGGCCAATGAAGACGCCGGGATAGAGCACGGTGCCTTCGCCGATCGTCGCGGCAGGATCCACGTGCGCGAGTTTGTGGACCCCGGCGTGCGGGTGCTTGCGGTAGCCGTGAAGCTTCACCACAGCCTTGGCGAACGCGAGATACGGGTCCTTGGTTTTGAGGAGGGGAATTCGATCATGTCTGACCACGGGCGAGCAGATAACCGCGGCGGCGCGGGTGGTTTCAAGCTGACTGATGTATTTCGGATTGGAAAGAAAGCTCACCTCCTCCGGCCCGGCCTCGTCCAACGAGTTAGCCGAGCTGACGGCGAGATTGCCATCGCCGATGAGTTCCGCCCCGATCTCCGCCGCCAGTTCCTTGAGTGTCACGCTCACGTTTTCGCTCCTTCCAGTGGGGCGCGATTCTAAGGGAAGGCGGCTTCGGAGCGAAATGCGGCGTGAAACGTGAAGGCGTGACGGGTGATAAACAGATTAGCCGCAGTGCCGACTTTTTTGTGGCACGGGCGGCTCGCCCGCGGGCGGTACCCCGCGGCAATCCGTGGGAGGTCTCGCCACAGATGAACACAGATGTGAAGCAGCCTCCCGTGGCACGAGTTTTCAACCCGTGCGAGATGCGCTGGTTGTAAGGGTCAATTGATTCCGTAGGTACCAAGTATGGGTTGAAACGCTCGTGCCACGATGCGGGCACCTCGCCCGGGCGTCTTCAGCACGTAGGGTGGGTGTACTCGCCCACCGATTTCGTCGAGATGCGGTGGGCGAGTACGCCCACCCTACGCGGCTTTCTTCGATCGGAGTACCGATTGAACGTCATGGAGTTCCATGACCATGGGCAGGATGCCCATGCCACTACGCGGGGTACCGCGACCATGGGCGGGCCGCCCTTGCCATGGAGGGAGCCGCACGCCGCTGCCACGGTAGAAGACGACCGCCCTCGCCACGCGCGGGCTTCGGTTGTCGGCGGGCGGTGGTGTCGATACCGTAGCTTTGGTGCGGGCCCACTTCCCTCGGCCTGCGTCCGCGGAGGAGCCTTTTGTGACGCAATTGAATTACGCGGCGGCGGAGGATTCGCGCACTGCGGATCGCTTTTTGCGCGTGGTGCCGCTGGCATTTATTACCTACGGGCTGGCGTACTTGGACCGGGTGAATTACAGCTCCGCCGAGTCGCGGCTGCGGGGGGCGCTGAGTCTGTCCACCAACCTCTCCTCGCTCATCGCGGCGCTTTTCTTTCTCGGGTATTTCCTCTTCCAGATTCCTGGGGCGGCGTACGCCGTGAAGCGCAACGTCAAATGGCTGATCTTCTGGGCGCTGATTCTCTGGGGAATCCTTTCCACGCTCACGGGCCTGCTGAATAACGTCACCCTTCTTGTAATCGATCGGCTGCTGCTGGGCGCGGTGGAGGGCGTGGTGCTCCCCGCGATGCTGATTTATCTCACGCGGTGGTTCACGAAGCCCGAGCGGTCGCGGGCGAACGCGCTGCTGATTCTGGCCAATCCGGTAACGATGGCCACCGCCGCCACACTCTGCGCTTTCTTGATCGCATATTTCGACAGGCACCCGTTCATGGGCCTGCAAGGCTGGCGGATGATGTTCGTGGTGGAGGGACTGCCGTCGATTATCTGGGCGGTGGCGTGGATGTTCATGGCGGACGAGCGGCCCGCCGCGGCGTCGTGGCTTACCGCCCCGCAAGCCGCGGCCGTTCAGGGTCGTCTCGATGCCGAGCAACAAGGGATCCGTCATGTCACCGATTACTGGGCGGCGTTTGGCGACGTGCGGGTGATGCTGCTGTGCGGAATGTATGCGTGCTTTAGTGCGGCGGGGTACGGGTTGATGATGTGGCTGCCGCAAATTGTGGAGGAGGGGAGCAAACGCGGCGTCGCCGCCGCGGGGCTGCTGACGGCGACGCCCTATGTGCTGGCGATCCCGTCGATCATGATCGTTTCGTACCTGGCGGACCGGACGATGAACCGCAAGCTGTTCGTCGTCGGTTCGATGTTCACGGGAGGGGCGGCGTTTTGCCTGGCGTACCTGGCCGGTAGGGAATTTCCGATGGTCGCCTTTGCGGGGTTGATCGTCGTCGGCTCGTGCATCTACACGCCGTGCGGCCCGCTGTGGGCGTGGATGGCGGACCTGCTTCCGAGAAACGTGGTGGGTGAATCGATGGCGCTCGTGAACAGTTTCGGCGCGCTGGGCGCGTTCGCCGGGACGTGGATTGTGGGATGGCTCAAAGGGCTGAGCCACTCCACCGGCCCGTCGTTTCTCTTCCAGGCGGGCTGCTTCGCGACCGCGGGATTTCTCGCATTGATGGTCCGATCGAAGCCGCTTGCGGTTGGCGGGTTTCCGATTTTGCCGCCGCACGCGCAGCCCATGAAAGCGGAGACGGCGAGTTAGGACGCGTGAAAAACACGACTGGCCCAACTCGCCGTTCCCAGATCGGAACTCTGAAAATCACCTGGGCCGCACTACCAACTCCTCAACCACCGCCCGTGACGGCAGATTGATCGCCAGCATCACGCACTCGGCTACGTCCTCCGGCTGGAGCATCTTTTCCCGCGCATCCGCCGGAGGTGGTACAGGGCGCTTTTCCAGAATCGGCGTATTGATATCGCCCGGGGAAATCGCGCAGGCGCGGATGCCGTTGCCGCGTTCCTCGGCGTTGATTGACTGGGCCAGGCCGCGCTCGGCGAACTTGCTGGCGACATAAGCGGCCCCGGCCTTCGCGTTGGCGATGATGCCGGCGTCGGAAACAATAAGCACGATCGTCCCGCCACCCTTCTTGCGCATGACCGGGAGCAGGGCGCGGACGCAGTAGAACGCGCCGTTGAGGTTGGTGTCGATGACCTGCCGGTAGTCTTCGATCGTGAGGGTTTCCCACGAACGTTTGGGGATGTTCGTTCCCGCGGCATGGACGAGTGCGCCGACTTCCCCGAACCGGTCGAGCACGTCTGCCGCCATTTTCATGACGGCCGCGGGGTCGGCGATGTCGCAGGCGCTGATCATCGCGCGGGACGGATCGCCGGTGAGCGAGGCCGTCTCGCGCAGCGCGGCCTCCCGCCGCCCGACGAGCGCGACGCTCCAGCCTTCCTTGACGAGACGGACAGCGCAAGCCCGGCCGACGCCGCTGCCTGCTCCGGTAATGACTGCTATTTTTGGCATACAAATCTCTTATCAATTCCGAAACATTTCTGGTCCCCTCTCCCTCGTACTCGGGGGAGAGAGATAGGGTGAGGGGCGGAACGCACGAGTTACGCCCAAATTCCGAATCATGTAGGGTGGGTGTACTCGCCCACCGTTCGCCGGCCCCCCGAGTGACAAATGGTGGGCGAGTACACCCACCCTACATGGTCTTCGTGCGGATCACGCAACTTCACGCTCGGCCCCTCACCCCTGCCCTCTCCCCCGAGTACGAGGGAGAGGGAGAAGGTTCCGCGCGTTCCCAATTTGCAATTTGCAATTGCTACTAATTTGCAATTTGCAATCCATCATTCCACTCGCGGCACGTCCACCCATCGCCGCTCAGCTTCCGACAAAAGGGCCGAATCCATCACGGCCTGCGCTTTGGCCCCGTCCAGCAGCGACGGGCTGCACGCCCGTTCGTTGCGGATCGCGTCGATGAACTCGAAATCCTGGTCGTAGCGGAAGGTTGCCAGCGGGTCGCCCTTCTTCGGGTCGCGGGGCGAGCCGGGGTGGACCCAGAACTCCGGCGGCACGGGCACGGATTGCAAATCAGGGCCGTTCCTTTTTCCGATCTGAAGTTCCAGCGGTTTTTGCGTCGTGTAGGCGATGGAGCCTTCGGAGCCATTGACCTCGCAGAGGTCGAGGCCGCGGTGGCCTTCGCCGCGGCCGGTGGCGAGCTTGGTGCTTTCCAAAACGCCGCTGACGGGACGGCCATCCGTGCGGCTCTCGAACTGGGCGATGATTGATACCCAGTCGTCGAGGTCCGAAGCGCTGTTCCCCTGGCGCACGTCCAGGAATCGGCGGAAGTCGGCGACGAGGCTGCGGATGTCGCCGATGAGCAGATGGCCGTAGTCGATGCGATGGGAGAGCATGTCGCCCATCTCGCCCGAGCCGGCGAGCTTCTTGACCTGCCGCCAGCCGAGGTTGCGGTCGTTCCAGTCCTGAAACCGGCTGGCGCGGAAGTGGTACGGCTGGCCGATCGCGCCGATGTGGACAAGATGCGACATGTACCGCATCGCCGGGACGAAGCGGTAGGTGAACGCCGTCATGTGCCGCACGCCCGCGGCGTCGGCGGCGCGGACCATTTGCAGCGCCTCGGGCAAGTTCATGGCGATGGGCTTTTCGACCATCACGTGCTTCCCCGCCGCCACAGCAGCCAGCGTGATCGGCGCGTGCAGGAAATTAGGCGTCGCGATCACCACCGCGTTCACGTCGTCGCGCTTGAGGATCTCGCGATAGTCGGTGGACGTTACGGAAATTCCCGTCTGCCCACTCGCCTTTTCGAGCGTCGCGGGGTTGCTGTCGCAGAGTGCGACGACTTTCGTGTCGGGGCACAGCGCGAATCCGGGAATGTGATTGGCGAGGGCGATGGCCCCGCTTCCGATCATGGCTACGCCGATCATGGGGATGGGTCTTTCTTTCGTTGAGGGCCACGGTCCGGGGGGATACTGTAGTCGCACACCCATGGAGCGCCAAAGGGACGAATCTTCGGAAGCGCCTCAAAATGACGGCCCTCTCGT
>JAQGHP010000796.1 GCA_028288775.1 Phycisphaerales bacterium
ATCCGAATTCCGAATCCCCGAAATCCGAATGAAATCCGAATGACCAAATCCGAAGCGGGAAATCCACGAAGGAACACGAAAGTGAACACGAAGGGGCACGAAGAAGAAGTCCTCATTCATTCGTGTGCATTCGTGTTCTTCATTCGTGTCCTTCGTGGTTCCTCTGCGTTGGGATTTCGGTATTTGGATTTTTGCCGGCCGCGCACCCTATGACGGGAGATCGCAGCGATGTCCAAAAGCTACTCAATTCCCCGAGTCGGCGAAACTGCGCCGACCTTCACCTTGCCCGCCAGTAATGGCGAGACCATCGATCTTTCCAAGCTGACGGCGGCCGGGCGGGTGGTGCTGTATTTCTATCCGCGGGCGGATACGCCCGGGTGTACGAAGGAGGCGTGCGGGTTTCGAGATGCGCGGCCGGAGTATGTAAAGGCGGAGGCGGCGGTGCTCGGGATCAGCCCCGATCCGGTGAAGGATGTGACGAAGTTCGCGGAGAAGTTCCACCTGAACTTCCCGCTGCTGGCGGACGCGGATCATGCGGTGTGTGACCGGTACGGCGCGTGGCAGGAAAAGAGCATGTACGGCAAGAAATATTGGGGGGCGGCGCGGATGACGTTCATCATCGATAAGGGCGGCAAAATCCTGCATGTGTTCGAGAAGGTCAAGCCGGAGGGGCATGACAAGGAAGTGCTGGAGTGGTTGAACGGGAATGGCAAGGCGCGGTAGTTGAATAGGGGGGCGAGGGTTCGGGGTTCAGGGTTCAGGAAATGCAAAAGCCCATGTTTTCCCGAAGGCTGAACCTTGAACCCTGACTCCTGAACCCATTCGGGGTACCTGCGAAAAATGATTGGCTGCACGCGATGGGGAATGGACACAATTCATGGTTTCGCATGGGGATGCGGCGAGAATGTCGGGGAATTGTGGCAATTTGGGCCCCAATAAGCTGGGGGTTTTGCTTGTTTGCGTCCGATATATGTGCTAAACGCACTCCGGGCGTTGCCTGGAACAAGGATGTTCCAAAAGCCCGGCTCGACCGCCTCCATAGCAATTGAAACCGACCGAAGGAGTACCCTATTATGGCCAAGAAGATCACTACGTCGTCGCCTGCCAAGGCTGTTTCCGCCCCTGCGAAGATTGCCGCCCCGGCAGTCGCCGCGACCACCCCGGTCCGCAACAGCGCGGTTCCCCCCAAGGCTACCGCGGCCCCGATGAAGAAATCGGCCCCGGGCTATGATCAGATCGCCCAGCGGGCGTATTTCATCTGGCAATCGGGCACGGGCGGGAGCGAATACGATAACTGGACCCGCGCCGAGCGCGAGCTCCGCGGCCTGTAATCGATTGCCTGCCGGCACTTTGCATTGAGCTGCCCCATCACCGGGCGGGGTTGCTAAACGACCCCCGGTGATGGGGCTTTATCGCGCCTGGCGCTGAGCTTTTGCTGCTTTCGTTCGCGCAGCAAGGCCCATTCGAGCTCAACGGTTTAGCCGCCTCGCTTGCGGGGCGCGTTTCGCGCCAGCGAAAGCAGAACGCCCCGCAAGCGGGGCGGCTAAACAATTGCTCGGCGCGGGAGAGGGCTTTTGCCCTCGGATTTTTCGACAGCGGCAGTTTTTGCCGAACCCGCCCGGGCCTTTCGGCTTACAATGCCTTATGCACGACGCGACTTCCCAGCCAAGGGATCTTTCGGCAATTCCGTTGTTTCCCCTGCCCAATGTCGTGCTGTTTCCCTGCGCCGTGCTGCCGCTGCATATCTTTGAAGAACGCTACAAGCAGATGACCGCGGATGTGCTCCGGGGCCATCGGCAGATCGCCATCGCGCTGCTCGCTCCGGGTTGGGAGAAGAACTATTACCAGCGCCCGGCCATCGACCCGGTCGTTTGTGTCGGCACCATTCTCACCCACGAAAAGATTTCAGATGGCACCTACAACTTCCTGCTTCAGGGCCATACCCGCGCCCGGGTCAAGCGGGAAGTCGGAGAAGGGGAGTTTCCGTACCGGGTCGCCGAGCTTGAGATTGTGAAACAGACGAAAGCCCCGGAAGCCCTTCTTTCCGAATTGCGCCAGCGGCTGATTTCGATGTTTGACGAAGGCACGCTTCTGGCCACGGGTATTGGCCGGCAGTTCCGCCAGCTTTTAAGCAGCCCGCTCCCCACTCCGGACATCGCCGACCTGATCGCGTTCAATTTCCTGGATGACGTCGCACTCAAGCAATCTCTGCTGGCAGAGGGAGACGTAGCCCGGCGGGTAGCGCGGACGGTAGCCGCGTTCGAGCAGGCCCATCCCGCGTTGGAGCCGGCGTCGACGATGGGGAGCCGCACGCCGAGTCTGAATTGAGGCGTGAAACGTGGGGGGCATGAAAGTGAAGACGTGAAACGTGAGAAGACGTTGGCAAGCGAAGTATTCTCACGTTTCACGTCTTCACGTTTCAGACGCACGTTTCAGGAGCGACATTTCGCGCCCCCGCACCTTCCCTTTCGCACAGACTTTGCCTTTCTGCCGGTTTTCGCAAGAATGCCGTGCCTTGGATGGAACGTGCGCATGTGGTATTTCGCTTACGGATCGAACCTCAATTCTCGTGCGGTGTCGGAGTGGTCGCGCCACTTCGGCCACCGCCCGCCTGCAATGAAGGCAGGCAAGCCCGCCGTCCTCGATAATTACCGCCTGGGTTTTCCCATCTACAGCGACTACTGGGGCGGCGGCATCGCCGACATCGTCTACGACCCGGGGAAGTACGTGATGGGCGTGCTATTCGACCTCAGCGACGGAGAAATGGCAGCCCTCGACCAGAAGGTCGTCCGCAAGCTCGACGCCCAGGGCAAGGAGATCGGCGTCTACGCCCGCATCGAGGTAAAGATCGCCCCGTTGGGCAAGGGCGAGCCCGTAAAGGCCATCACCTACCAGGGCGTCAATGTAGACCGCTTCCACATCCCCCCGACGCAGCATTACATGGACCTGGTGATCCAGGGCGCGTATTCGTACGGGCTGTCGATGATGTGGATTTCGTATTTGCAAAGCTTCAGCACGCAGGTGGGAAGAAAGCCGAGACCACCGGGGGTGGGGGACGCGGCGCCGCGGCTGTGAAGAACATGGGCCGATAGCCTAAGAAGTGTCTTGCGTGTGGCGGGGAAGTGTGTGCTGGTGATCTGGGACGGCTCGCCGATCCACCGCCGGGCGATGGTGCTGGAGTTTGTGTCGACGGCGTATCGCGACCCTAGGCGGACCGCCCATGCCACTGCACTGCTGCACGCCGGGCTATTTCCCCGCCGGGAGAGTTGGCCTTGTCGGGCGGTCGAAGCTTGGGACGGGGGCGTCTTCCTTTGTCGTCCGTGGCGCGGGGACCGCTCCCGCTTGGCGCGTGGGGTCGGGGATGGCGAGCAGCAGGAACGGCGCGGAGGCCGAGCGAGGCGGGGGAGTCAACTCCAATGCGCCCGGCGGGGCGAGGTCAAGCGTGTCGTCCGTAACGAGCGTAGGGCGGCCGGTGTCGGGCTTCGCGACGACGCTCACGGGCGCGTCCCCGGAACTGGGCGTGGCGATCCGCACCGGCGGGGCTGCGGGCAGGAGGACTGACGCGGGGAGGCCCGCCGACGACTGCGCCACGGGCGGCACGTCCAGGGCGGCGCGGGCGCGCAACGGGTGCAAACCATCCTTGGGCAACATCCGCGGCTCGGCGTTGGAGCGGGCGGGGTCGAGCCATGGCCGGTACGGAACGGGAACCGCCGATGCCCGCGGCGAAGGCTGCGGCGCGGTCGCCATCGGTGGAAGAACGGTGTCGGGCGCGGCTTGGGCGGAAGGGGGAGCCGCGACCGCGACCGTGGGGGCGGTGAACGCCCGGCGCGTGGACAAGAACGCCGTAACACACAGCGCGCCGCACGTCGCCACGATCATCACGCTTTTCACGATGCTTCGGTCAGTGCTTCGCATATTCATTTCACCCGATCTCGTCGCATTGGCTTGGATTGGGATTTCGGATTTCGGCCTAAGGCCTTCGAAATTCCGCGTACTTCGCGGTCATTTCACCTGGATCACCAGCTCCACCGCCGTTCCCTCCGGCGGCAGGATATCCTTGTTGTCTTCCAGCTTCAGCAGCGGCTCTTCCTTCATCGTGAGGTTGGTTTGGAAGACCGTCTCGTCCGTCACGGGCATGATCGAGATGAGCGTTCCCGTAAGGTCCGCGGCGTACACTTGTGCGGGCTTGTCCGGGTCGGGCTGGCGCATCACCGAGCCGGTGAAAATCCATTTCAGCTTGGGGATCGGCTTGCCGGTGCGCGGTTCAACCATCGCCTTTTCCAGCGGCACGGGGCGGGGCTTGCCGTCGAAGCCGGGGATCATGAGGTAGATGTCCACCTCCGGCCCGACCGAGGATTGCCCTTCGCCGCGGGCGGGCTTGCCGGGCTTGAGGCCCATTTTGAGCAGCGCATTATGCACGTCGCTGGGGAGGGCGTCGAAAATGACGACCGTTTCGTGCGCCTTTTGGCCCAGCGGCGTGGGCCAGCATGCCACGACTTCCAGCGGATATATTTCCTTCAGCGAAGCCAGTTTTCGCGGGGCGATTTTGGCGGGGATGGTGATCGTCTTTTTCTGAAGGTCCACCGCGATTTTCGCGTTGGGGTTCGCGCCGCCGGGGCCGGACTGATCGGAGAGACAGACGACCGCGAGCGGCAATTCGGATTGCGCGCCTTCGAGGCGGTTGGTGGCGAGGAATATTTCGCCGCCATGGACGACGGGGGAGCCGAAGACCATTCCGGGCGAGGCCACCGCGGGATCAGAGGTGACGTCGAGTTTCCAATCGGGCTTTCCGTCCGCCAGTTCCAGCGAGTGAACCGTGCCCTTGAGATCCACCGCGTACACGACCCCCGCGGAAATCGCCGGGCCGGCGAAGAATGGGGCCTTGGCGTCGTACGCCCATTTCTCGTTACCTGTCGCGGCGTCCCACGCGCGGACGAACCCGTCCGTGGCGGCGAACACCGCAGTCCCGCCTTGCACCGCGGTGGGCGAGAGCACGCCTCCCGCGGGAATGTCCTTCTTCCAGCGCACCTTCCCCGTTGCAATTTCGATCGCAACGACCTGCCCCTTCGCGCCTTTGAGGTCTTTCGCGTCGAAGCGAATCGTGCTGCACCCGACGAGCACCAGATCGCCGGCTACGGTCGGTCCGCCCCAAGGATTGATGTCGAGCGGAGTTTCCCAGGCGATGCTCCCATCCGCAAGATTCAGGCAGGCCAGCACACGCTTGCCCGCCTTGTCCTCCTCCACAAACGCGCTCGCGGCCAGCAGTCTTTCGCCGATCACATCGACCGGAGCGTCCACGTGCCACTTGCTCTTGCCCTGCTGCCAGAGCAGCTTGGGGGAAGGCTTGGGCAGGCTGTCATCGGAGGGGGGGACGGCGAGGTCGCCATCCTTCTTTTTGTCCTCGGCGTACTTGGCCTGAAGCTCGGCCCACTTCTTGTCCATGATGAACCGGACGGCGTCGGTATTGAGCTCGTTGCCATCGAGCATGACGCGGTTGACGTCGATGCAGACGACGCCCGCGTCGCCGCCCCCCACGTAGACGCGGCCTTTGTTAATGGTCGGTGAGCCCTCCAAGTGGACGAGTTTTCCCGGCATCTCGTATTGCCAGAGCGGGCGGCCGGATTCGGCGTGAAGACAGTAGAGGGTCGCGCCGTCGGTCTGGTGCATTCCGTCGCCGAAGACCATCACTCCGTCCGCCACCGCCGGGGCCGCAACGGTGGGCAATTTGATGAACGGCGCGGCCTTCGACCAGAGCACGCGGTCCTTGGGCAGCGCCTCCATGGAGAGCGCGTGGAACGACGCCGTGTTGAAAGCGCCCAGCCCGGAGATGTACAGCGCCTTGGACGTCGGCACCGGCGAGGCGATGAAATGCTCCTGCGCCTTATAGACCCACCGCACCTTCGGCTGCTTGGGCCCGGGAAGGTTGTCGTCGCTGCCGGTATGCGCGGGGTTGCCCCGGCTGGTAGGCCAGTCGGCCCGGGCGGCGGGGGCCAGAATCGTCAAAGCGAGCAGTATTGCCGCGGACTTGATTCGGCGACGGCCGCGTTTGGGCATCATCAATCTCACCACCGTAACCACGGATGCGACACCCGCCGCACATAGCAGCAAGGGGAACTTCGATCCCGCACCCTCGACGGGCGAATCGATCATTCCGGCCTGTGCCGGCTTTTCGACGGCAGCCTGTTCTCCCTGCGGTTCAACGACGGCCACAGCCCTCGCGCGGCTCAGCAGCAGCGACGAATCCTGCCCTTCGTTCACGAACACCACGTCCGGCGCGCCGTCGCGGTTGAAATCCAATACCCCGGCGGCGCGGGTGTTGAAGATGTGCTGATCAAGGCCGACCTCTTCGGTGGCATCGGTAAAGGTGCCGTCGCCATTATTGCGGAACAAACGGTTCGGCCCTTTCATGCAGCCGACGACGATGTCCGCCCGGCCCTTGCCCGTAAAATCGCCGACGGCCGCGCAGGTGGCATCGCCCTTAAACAAGGCCAGCGCGCCGGAGGCCGCAGTAGCATCCGTGAAATGGCCCTTGCCGTCATTGCGGAACAGTTTGATCCCGCCGTGCTGCGGGACGAGCAGGTGGGCGCGCTTGTCGCCGAAGAAATCGGCGAAGACAGGTGTGACTTTACCGGGGCGGAAGGCCAGGCCGCTGTCTTTGGATTCGACGAATCCGCCGGGCTTGTTGAGCAGAAGCAACCCGTTAGCCGCGGCATAAAGAATGTCGGGCCGACCGTCGCCATCCACGTCTGCGACCAGCAGGTGGTCGCCCTTGAGCGCGCCGCCCGCGCCGCCGGAGCCCAAGCCGATCTTGTCGGAAATATCCTGGAACAATTCCGGCGTGGATTCGGTCGGCGTCGTCGTCTTCACGTACGCCTCGCGGCCATGGGCAGCAAAACAGGCCTTGATGAGCAGATCGTTCTTGCCCGGCTTGAGCTTCAGAACGGTTTTCACCTGATCGGGTGCAGGGGTGCGCTGCACATTGTCGCTCAGCACTTTTTCGCCGTTGACCCAAACCGCCAGCGGCCCGCCATTGCCGAGGGAAACGGGCACTTGCACGGCCTTGGTCGTTTCGATCTGCCGATAGAGGTAGACGGCCATGAAGGCATGGTCTTCCTCGCGGTAGATCTTCATGCTGTTGAGCGTGGCATCGGGAAACTCCACTTCGCGCCACGCCGCCTTCTGTCCGTTTTTACCGGGGTATTCGCCTTTCAAATCGATTTTCGCTTCCGGCGGAAAGGCGGCGTCGAAGCCCTTATTGTCGGTGTTGTCGAAGGGGCCGCACTGCTGCCATTTGCCGAAGGTGATTTGCAGCGGCACCGCCGAGGGGCCGCGCACGTTGCGGTAGAGGCGCAGTCCACGGAAACCATCCGCAAGGAGGATGTCGGGCTTGCCGTGGCCATCAGTATCAATCCATGCCGCGGCGGTGAGGTTGTAGTACGCCTGCTTCGGAAGCCCCGCGCTGTCGTCCTTGAAATTCGCGCCGCCCAAGTTTGTGAATAGCCGCGGACCATCCGCGGTGGCCAGCAGCAGATCCGGCTTGCCGTCGCCGTTGTAATCGGCCCAAACGGCGGCGTGCGCGCCGCCTTCCATCGGCAGGTGAATCTCGTTCAGCGAGCCGCCGGCATTCTGCAGGAGCGACACCTTCGACGGGCCATAGAGGCACAAGTCGATCTTTCCGTCGCCGTCGAAATCGAGGGCCGACACGCCGCTGTTCCCCGAGCCCAATTGCGGCAGTGACGCGATGTGCGTGAACCCGGGCCAGCCGGCAAGGTTGCGAAATTCCTCCACGCCCCAGCCGGCGAAGTCGCGCTTCGGGTCGTAGTCCTGTATTTTCAGGCTCGCCTTCAGCCGCTGGAGCTTGGCGACGCGGCGTTGGATCGCCTCCTTGTCCCCGTCCACCATGCACGGGACGGTGATCTCCTGCCCCGCGAGCATCGCCTCCACCGCGGCGGCGCATTTCTCCGGCTTGCCGCTGAATGAGCGCAGGAGGTACGGCTCGGCATGGCTCATCACCCACCAGTCGCCGGGATACACCTGGTACCAGTACCCGTTAATGCAGCACTCGCCGGCCGCCCCGTTGTGGAAGAATACGGCGATCTGTCCGACCTCCGCCCAGGCCATCACGTTCTGCCATTCCCGCGGCTGAAAGCCGTTGTGGGCAATGTTGTGTTTGATCGTCTCTCCAGGATGCGTCCCCTTCAGGTCGCGCACCTTGCGGTAAACGATCGTGTTCTTTTCCTTATCCACCTGCTCGACCCGCATGATCAAAATGTTGGTCGATTCCGTGCAAACACGGCCGAGGGTGTAGGGGGCTTCGACGTAGGCAGAGGCGCTGCGCGGAAGAAATGAGATAAATGCAATCGATAGGAGGGCGGCGAACGCACGTGCCGTGGCACGGGCGGCCCGCCCGTGGTCTGGACGGACATGGGCGGGCCGCCCATGCCACGGGAGAACCGTCGCATCACCAAGTTCCGACGACACACTTCGAAAGCTTCCATGCCTGCGTGTAAAAATTGTCACGGGGTCTCTTCTCCGTGCGTGGTCGCAATTCGTTCGGGGCGTCCTTGATGCGTATCGTGGCACGGGTTTTCAACCCGTGCGGAATGCTCGCGTGATCGGAAATCGCTGGTTCTTACGCCGATCGCACGGGTTGAAAACCCGTGCCACAAAACGCTCACTTGATCTCCGTTAGCCGCTGTTGCGCCAGCGAGGCCCACTTGGTCGCGGGATATTCCTTTACCACCCGTTGCAAAACCTGCGTGGCTTCCTTGGGCTGCTGCGAATCCATATGCGCGCGGGCCGCCTCATAACACGCCGCAGCGCTGCACTCGGGGTAGTCGTACGTCAGTGGAACCGACAACAGCGCCTTAAGCGCCTCGGCCGGCCGCTTCTGTTCATTGCGGCAGACGCCGATATTGAGCTGCGCCTTTGCCGCGAACTCCGATGCGCTGCGATGCGTGAGGTCGGCGTAAATGCTCACCGCCTCGTCGTACCGCTTCTGGTTCTGCATCGACCATCCCATGCCGAACCGCGCTTCGTCGCCCCATGCGCTCTGGGCAAACCGGCTGATCAATTGCTCGTACGTCTGGCGGCTGGGCTCCCACTGGTTGGTCTGCGCGTACGCGTACCCGAGACGCGCCAAGGCGCGGTCGGCGACGCCTGCCGCGTTGCGCAGAGGGTCCTGATCGCGGAAGGGGAGCAGCGTCTCGATCGCGCGGGGCCAATCCTGCTGGCGGATGTAACTTTCGCCGACGAGGTAGCGGGCCTCTGCCGTCACAGGGCTGTCCTTCACATCCATCACCGACTTGGCCTGGGCCAGCGCGGAAGGCGCGTTGTTCCTAGCCAGTAGCGAAGCCGCAACGCGCAGCTTGATCCGCTGCGCCAACTCCGGCGGCGGCGAGTTCTCCAGTGCTGTGGCCAGATGTACCAGGGCCGCATCCGTCTCCCCGCGTTGCGACATCATCTCAGCAAGCTCGAACCGCGCCTGCGACGCGAGCTGCGCCGCCGGGGCCGCGGCAATCACTTTCTGGTAACACTCCCGCGCCTTCTGCTCGGAAGGTTGCATCGGCACGCTCGCAAGCGGCACCTCGGGCGCCATCAAAGCCGGCGGCGAGCCCTGGTCCTTGGGCCAGTTGGCACGCACCTTCTCCACCGCTTCCTGTTGCAGCTTGAACGTCGCCGCGTCCGTCTCGGCGTCCGCCATAACCCGATAACACCACGCCAGCTCGTATTCCATCCGCAGGTGCGCATCCGACCCGGGCGACTTCAACCCCTGCGCCTCGGCCTGCCCGCGCAAAACTTCCGCGACCTGTGCCAAATCCTTGATTCCCTGCGCGATGGACGCGTACGCCGTGGTGACTTCCTCGGGCTTAATGCCGGGGCGATGCGCCGCCTCGCGGGCCTTCGCCAATTGCGCGCCCGCCTCCTCCCGTCGGCACTGCGCGATCCGCCAGTTGGCGTTCAGCGCTTCGGGCGCGCCGGGGAACTGCTTCACGATCGCCTCGAACATCGCCCGCGCCTCGGGAAGCTTCTTGAGATCCTGCAACCCCAGCGCGTGCTCGTATTGCAGCATCGCCAGCCACGGCGCGCGCATCGGATCGTGCGCGATGTTCGCCTCCTGCTCGTTGCGCAGTCGGAGCATCGCGTCAACGGCCTCCTGCGGCTTGCCCTGGGCACGGAGAATGCTCGATAGCCGCAGGATCGCCAGCGGCGCGTTGGGCGTGTTGCGGAGCGGGTCGTTCTGAAACCGCCGCAGCTCGACGGTCGCCGCGTTCGCGTCCGCCATCAGCGCCAGGCACCGCGCCCGCTCGAAAATCACCGAAGGCTGCGACGGGTCGCTGCCGAATTGCTGGGTGGACTTGTCGTAAATGTCCTTCGCTTTCGCGAGTGATTTCTGCCGCTCTTCCCCGTTGGCCATCTGCACGGCCATCCGCTGGTAGCAGTATCCGAGCTTGAGCATCGCGTCGGGCGCTTGCGGGCTCTTGGGATTGGCGGCGACAAACGCCTCGAGCAGCTTCGCGGCGTCCTCGGCTGTCCCGATTAGACGCTCGGCGGTCAGCGCATCGTCCGCCTCCGGGGGCAACGTGCGGATCAAGCAATCCGCCTGAAGGTAGGGCACGCCCGCAAGTTCTCCATTGCGGCTGGTCTCGGGAATGGTGATCAGCAGCGCGATCGCCTCCGGATAATGCCCCAGCCGATAATGGCAGCTCGCCATTCCCTGGCGGGCGAGGTCGATGTAATCGAACTCCGGATACTTCTCGACGACCCGCTGATACCGCGCGAGCGCGCCGGTGAAGAACTTGTCCTGCTCCTCGCGCGGTTTTGCATTCGGGGCGTTGGTAGAGGCGACGGCCGTGAGATAGAGATTTTCCGCCTGCCGGAACAACACCGCCGGCAGCAGCGTGCTCTTGGGGTATTTTTTCTGAAACTCATCCGCCAGCGCGTCGGAATCGGCGAAATTCCCGGCGAGGTGAAGCGCCGTGACGCGGCGCTGCGTTGCCTCCTCCGCGCGGTCGGACTTGGGGTCCTCGCTCACCACTTGCAGGTACGTCGCCGCGGCTTCCTTGTATTGCTTGACGACCTGCTGCGTATCGCCCAGCTCCATAAGAATATCGCCGCGACGTGTCTTGGCGTCCGGGTCGATTGCGATCAGCGTTTTCGCCTTCTCGGCGGCCTTGCCCAGGGTGTCAATCGAGCCTCGCGTCGCCTGCTCGATGGCCTGCGGATTGGCCGGGTCCGCGGAAGCCGCCTGCGCCCGGGCCGTCCACCAGAGCGCGCGGTCGGCGAATTGTGAATGGCCCTGCAAAGGGGTCAGCGTCTGAATCGCCTCGGGAAGCTTGCGCCCTTGCAGCAGACAATATCCCAGGCGCAGCTGCATCTCCGGCACGAGCGGGCTCTTGGGCTGCTGCTGGAGGAGTTTTTGGAATTGATCCGCGGCCTCGGGGAAATGCGCGTCTTCGTACTGCAACACCGCCGAGTAGAAACCCGTGCGGACGACGTAATCCGGCGCGGGGCCGTTGACGACCGCCTCGAGCGCGAGCTTTCGCTCGGGATCAAGGGCGGCGGGGTTTTGCAAAAGCTGCTGGGCGTTTTTCTTCTGCGCCTCGTACCCGTCGAGCACCGCCTTGTACTGCGCCGCCGCCTCCGGGCGTTCGTCCGAAAGATGATGAATGCGGGCGAGCAGGTACCGGGCATGCACGCCGAAATCCTGTTGGAACGGCGCGAGCAGGCTCAGCGCGCGTCCAGCCGCGAGATAATCCTTTTGTACGAACTGGCCATGGCCCAGGTGGTAGAGCCCCAATGGCCGATAGCGGCTACGGGCAAGGATCGGGTCCGCCATAAACGGCGTGGATGTCTCGACCGTCTCTTTGTACTTTCCGACGCGCAGTAGCATCTCGCCCGCGTCGCACCGCGCCCGCGCGGACCATTCCAAGTCCGCCGGCAATTCCGCGGCATCAGGTGTCGGGGGGGTTTTGGTGCGCTCGGCAAATGCCATTTGCGCCGCGGCGAATTGCTTCGCCGCCTCTTCAAACCTTTGGGCCGCATTGCGGTGCAGTTGCTCGGCTTCATTGGGCTTGGCCGCCGCATCGGCTTCGAACCGGTTGCCGATGCCGCGCTGCGCCGCGCCAAGGTAATACAGGGCCAGCGGCCGGTCGGGAAAGGCTGGATTGGCAATGACGCGCTGCAGCGCCTCGACCGCGCCCAGATAGTCGGGCTGCGGGCTGGAAACGATGGAAAGGCCCAGTCCGTACCATGCGGAAGTCGCCTCGGGATGTCCCCCATGGGCGGCGAGAAATTCCTTGAATCGGTCGGCGGCGAAGGGGTATTTCTGCTCGTTGAAGGCACGCCGGGCGGTATTGAGCTCGATCATCGCCGCGTCATCGGGCGAGAGCTGTTTGGGAGACGTCTGCCCCAGTGCCGGCGGCGCGAGCGCCGGCGCACCCCACAGGGCCGCCCCGATCGCCAGACCACCGCACACGCCGCGAGTCCGGCCAAGCGTTCGTCTCATCCATGCCTCCGGCAACAAAGCGACCCCGCAGAGTGGTTCCACCATCCCAAATTACGGGTAACATACTTTTCCGTTGCCCTCCCAACAACGCCCGCCGCGATTTTCTGCAACCGCCGACCGTTCCCATCCGTGGCAAAAATTCACAGCGCCCGAACGCGCCGCGCACGGCATTTACTCGCAACAAACAACCCCGCGCGGTCTAATGATAAAATGACGATCGCGGCAGGGGGTTGCATTTTTCGCCGTGATCTTTTTGGGAAGTTCCAGGCATGGAAGTCCTTTCCGTTGTCCCCGTTTTCATGAGCGCGGGCGCGGCGCTGCTGCCCACGATCCTTGTGGGCCTGACGAGCGTCGGGGCAGTGCTACTTAAGCCGCGGGAATTGCTGCGGGTCTGCCGCGAGAAGCCGCGGGTGCCGCTCATTACACTAGCCGTTATCGCGACCCTCGGAATCAGCACGTGGTGGTTTCTCCGGCCGGCGCCAGTCCAGGCCGCAACCCGCGGCGGCGCAATGCGTCCCGCAGGCGCTCCAGATTGGGCGGACGTGGCACGGAAAATAATCCACAAAGGTGAATGGCAATATAAGCCGGCGGATTCGCAAGTGATGTTCCTCTCGTCACCGGCGGTTGCCGGGAATCGCGTCTACGCCGCGGGCGTGCAGATCAGTGCGGCGGGGTACATCGGACTGCTGGCGTGCCTCGACGCCTCATCGCAAGGGGCCGTGATCTGGCAACGCAACGACGCCGGCGACGATCTGCTCCATCCCTTCTTCAGTTCACCCGCCGTCACCAAGGACGGCAAATACCTGGTCGTCGGCGAAGGCCTTCACGAAGATCACGACTGCTCATTACTCTGCTTCGACACGGCAACAGGCGAGCTGCGCTGGCGCGCCAAGACGCCGCTGCATATCGAATCCTCCCCCGCGATCTTCGGCGACATGGCCGTCGCCGGCGCGGGGGCGATCGAAGACGCCAGCCACCGCGCCACGGGTGATCCCGGATTCGTCATCGCAGTACGAATTTCGGACGGGACCGTGCTCTGGCGGCAACCTGTTAACGATCCGGAAAGCTCTCCCGCGATCGACGAACAAGGCATCGTCTACATCGGCAGCGGTTTCAACGGCAACGCGGTCGTCGCTTTGCGCAGCGAAAGCGATGAAGAGCTTCGCGCCAAAAATCTCGGCCGCGTGCTATGGCGTACGCCCGTTACTTTCCCCGCGACTGGCGCGATCACGCTCGTGGGCGACCTGGTGATCGCGGGCGCGGGCAACAGCGATTATGTCTACGCCGACCCGCATCCCCAGGGCGTTGTTGTGGCCCTCGACCGCAAGACCGGCCAGCCGCGGTGGCAGGCGAAGCTTGATGATGCGGTGCTGGGCGCGATTGCTTATCACGATGGCAAGCTGATCTGCCCGGTGCGCACCGGCGAGGTGGTCGCCCTCAACATCGCCGACGGCAAAGTGCTCTGGCATACGCCCATCAGCGGGCATGCGCCGGTGCTGGCCGGGTGCGTGTTGGATGGAGCGGACCTGTACGCCGTCAGCAGCGACGGATATCTCGCGCGGCTCGATGCCACGACCGGCAAAATCCTCGCGAAGCGCTACATCAACGACGAAGCGAATCCGGGCAAGGGGACGATGACCATGTCCACGCCGCGGGTGATCGGGGGCCGCGTGTTTGTCGGCACCGAGACGGGCGGGTTGCGGTGCGTGCTGGGAACGAGGTCGGGTGAATGAATAGACCGACGGGCTATACCCAGGAGCTATTCGACTGCCGCGACAAGTCGCTGGTCGGCGGCAAGGCGGCGAACCTCGGGCGGCTCGTGCGCGCCGGGTTCCCTGTGCCGGA
>JAQGHP010000045.1 GCA_028288775.1 Phycisphaerales bacterium
TGGGTGATCTCGGCGATCTTCCGCAGGCCCTGCGCGTCGAAGACGTTCCGCTCCTGCAGAGCGCTGGGGTCGGTTTGGTCGAGCGCGGAGATGGTCACCGATTCGAGCGTCAGGCCGTTGCTGGCCAAGTCATGGGTGACGATCTCCTGCACCGCGCTGGCGAACTCATCCCGCTTGGCGTGCAGCTCGACGAGTTCCTTGGTGGCCGCGACGGTGCGCAGGGCGCTGACGAGCTTTTCCTGCACCAGTTCGCTCACGCCTTCGGGCTGCACGTTGCGGCCGCCCAGCGAGCGGGCCGCCTGGAGGATATGGTCGGTATTCGCCTCGACCTTGATGTAGAACTCAGCCGACAGGTCCACACGGAGGTTGTCGCGCGTGATCAGCGCGTGCGGTCCTCGACGTTCGACGTTTAGGCGCATCGTTTCCAAAGAAACGGGAATGACATGATGCAAAACGGGTACGACGATCGCGCCGCCATCACGCACGACTTTCACGCCGCGCATACCGGTGCGGACAAATGCCATGTTCGCGGAGGTCTTGCGATAGAGCTTGGTGATAACCGACGTGATTGCGACAAGCACGAGCACGGCCGCACCCAGAATCGTCGCGACAATTCTCGCCGTGTAGCCCAGCTCGGGGACGAACCAAGGTGCGATGGTAAGGCCGGCACCGATGAGGAAGAAAAGTACGAGGATCATATGAAACCTCTTGAAGTGTCCCGTGCGGTGGTGTTGTCCGCCACTACGCGGAATATGCCCTGTTTCCCGTTGTAACCGACAAGCTTTACTCGGCGGCCTTTGGCGATTGGAGGCTCCTCCGACGCAATACGGCAGGGGACATGGAACAACTCGCCCCGGTCATCCCGTACGCTGGCCATGCCGAAACGATCGTTGATGACGAACAACGCCTCGCCAACGCACCCCAGCAATTCATGCCGTCGGCGGGCGGTCGTCTCATACATGGGGAGCCATTTCGTCATAACCCGGGCAACGAACCGCGTCACAATGAGTGTCGCTCGCAACGCGCCAGGAATCGAGACGAACGCACCTATCCAACCCTGCGCCACGTACTCGCGAAGCACGACATTCAGCACGAACCCCGCCGAACCCCACACGAGCAAAAGCACCATCAGCAGGATGCTTACCGGAACCTTTCCGACGCCCAGCCATTGCAGTGCGGCCATGGAGGGGCTACCGCCGTCGGCGGAGGCTTCGTGATCCCCGTCCGCCGGTGCGTGCAATTCGACGTCGCCTTCGGCGTCGAGATCCGCGTCCGCGTCAACGTCCGCATCCACGTGAGCGTCCGCATCGACATGCGCTTCGGCATCCCAATGCGCCTCGGCATCCACATCGGCATCAGCATCCGCGTCGGCATCAAACCCGGCATCGGCGTCGGCATCCCCGAAAGTGATGCCGCTGACCGTGTAAAGCCCCAGGTAAATCAGGGCCAGCGCGAACGGCAGCACGAAGATGAGATTCCACCAGGATAAAAGCCATAGAAGGGTCATTGACCACCCCCGATCAAAAATCGCAGGGGAAGCGGTACAACGAGGTGAATGATACCCGCAAACACAACAAGAGGGGTATATAAGGCGGATGCGCGATTGTATTACTATCGGGCACACGCAGTGACAGGTACTTGCGCCCCGGGGAACTAGTCGCGCTAAAATGATTATGCCGATACGTGGTTACGATCTCGAACTGGATTACCAAAAAAGAGTCAGTACTGCCATTATCAGAAGCTGCGACGCCTTGGGCGAAAGAAATCGTCGCCAACCACAGGCCAGCGTCATAATCCTGCTCCATCCATGCCTAAGGACGGGGCCGCACGGCAGAGCCTTCACCACTTCTTCGCCTGCGCCGCCACTTTCATTGGCAGCCCGAACAAGTCGATGAACCCCCGCGCCGCGGTTACGTCGTAGCCTTCCATGCTGAAGCTGGCGAGCTGTGGGTCGTAGAGCGTGTGCGGACTTGTGGCGGCGATTGCCTGCGCGCGGCCTTTGAACAGGCGGACTTTCACGGTGCCGGTGGCCGTGGCGTTGGTGTGATCGATGAAAGCTTGTAGACCTTCGCGAAGCGGGTGGAACCATTGGCCGTTGTACACAAGCTCCGCGTATTTGAGGGCGACTTGCTGCTTGTAGTGAAGGGTGTCGCGTTCGATGGTGATTTGCTCGAGGGCCTTGTGGGCTTCGTAGAGGATGGTTCCGCCGGGCGTCTCGTAGACGCCGCGGGATTTCATGCCGACCAGGCGGTTTTCGACGAGCAGGGCGATGCCGACGCCGTGCTTGCCGCCGATCTTGTTGAGTTCTGCGATGAGATCGTGCGCCACAAGCTTCCTGCCATTCACCGCAACCGGGTTTCCGGCCTCGAAGGAGACTTCGACGACTTCGCTTTCATTGGGCGCTTTGTCGGGGGGGGTCGTGATCGTCAGGCACTTGTGCCAGTTGGGCTCCTGATCGGGATGTTCGATCTCCGCGCCCTCGTGGGAGATGTGCCAGAGGTTGCGGTCCTGACTGTAGATTTTCGTCTTGCTCACCGGGATCGGGACGTTGTGCTTTTCCGCGTACTCGATCGCGCTCTCGCGGTCGCGCAGCTCGAAAGACGGGTCTTTCCAGGGGGCGATGATCTGTAGGGCGGGGTTGAGCGCCATGTAGGTCAACTCGAAGCGGACCTGGTCATTACCCTTGCCGGTAGCGCCGTGCCCAACGGCGTCCGCGCCGGTTTGGGCGGCGACTTCGACTTGCTTGGCGGCGATGAGGGGGCGGGCGATGCTTGTGCCCAGGAGGTAATCCTGCTCATAGACGGCATGGGCGCGCAGCATGGGCAGGCAGTATTTCTCGGCGAATTCCTGCCGCAGGTCCGCGACGACGACTTCGTCCGCGCCGCTCTTGTAGGCCTTGTCGGCGATGCCCTTCAGCTCATCGCCCTGGCCCAATTCCGCCGCAAAGGCGACGAGCTTGACGCCCGGATAACGTTCCTTGAGCCAGGGGAGGATGACGCTGGTATCGAGTCCGCCGCTGTAGGCGAGGACGATTTTCTTGGGGGCTTGCTTGTCGGCCATGGTCGCTCCGGGGTCAGGGGTTCAAACGGAAGGGGCACAGTATAGAAATCCGCGACGGGAGTGAAAGTGTCCAAGGCGGGTGACCTCGGGCGCGACATTGGTACGGACTGAAACTCATTTCGCCTCCCTGTTCCGGGTATCAGGCGGCTGGCCCACGCCACGTTCGCGACGGCTGCTTCTGCAAATTTTCAGTTTTCGTCGCCAGGCGATTGGGGAAAGCGGGGGGGGCGTGCCGTGAACGGCGACGTGGAAATACGAGGGTTCCACGGCGCTATTGCCGCGGCTGGGCGGGCTGCTCGGTGGAAGTATCGTCGGCCTGCACCATCGCCGCATGCGCTTGTTTGAGGAGAATGTGCTTGGCGAGTTCCAGGCGGGTGATGACCGAGTCCATGTCGGGCGGGCGCTTTTCTATGCGCGTGGCGACGGATTCCATCACAAGGTTGGAAAGGGCGGGGGGCACGAGGGGATTAAGCTGCGCCGGAGTTTCGATCCGCGCATCGACCAGGAAGCTGTGCTCGCCCTTCTTCTGCACGGTGTAGAGCGTGGGGACGGTCTTGCTGGTCAGCGCCCAGTAGAGCGTCGCGCCCAGGTTGTAGACATCCGTCTGCGGGACGACGGGCCGGCGGGTAACCTGCTCGGGGGCGATGTAATCGGGCGTGCCTTGAATACGGTCTTTTACAGTGCCGATCTTCGCGCTCTGCCCGTAATCGATGACCTTCACCTCGCCCTGATCGTTGCGGAGGATGTTATTCGGCTTGATGTCGCAGTGAACGAACCCCAACTGGTGCATGGCCCGCAACCCCTGCGCGGCCTGGATAAACGTTTCGACGATGTCCATCATCGACTTGGGCGGGCGGACGTCGAGCGGCTTGCCGTCCACCAGTTCCATCAGCAGAAAGGCTTCGGTCACCTTCAGCAACAGCGTCTTATTGATCTTGAGGTCGAAACCCCGGCGGAGGTTTGGGGCGTTGAATTGCCGCGCCATCTCAAACTCGGTCCGCATCTGCTCGACGAAACGAATGTCCTTGTCGGAGATGCGGCTCACGTGCTTGAGGGCGTAGAGACGGCGGGTAGCGGGGTCGCGGACGGCGTAAATTACGCTTCCCGCGCCCTCCCCAAGCCGCTCGATCACATCATACTGGAGCAATTTCTCAGCCATGCGACCAACTTCCACCTCGGTCCCACTTCTCCGCCAGCCAATGAGGCAAGGTGCCGCGGATACTACTTAGCGCGGACCGCCCCGCGTACTATACGGTAAGTCCAACGGGTACAATATAGTCGCGGAACCCCGGTTACCCCCCGGTAGTACCGTCCCCAATGCCGTCCGTTCAACCGTCCCCAACACGACCATGCCGCCGGGCCGGACAAACAACGCTGCCTTAACGGGCGTTCAGGGTAAGTCAATGTTCGGCGAAGATCAAGATAAGACGGCCATTGGTTACAAAGCGGTTGCAAACGGTTTGAAACCCTCATGTTGCGTGACGACGCGAAATCCTACAACACGCCCGCCATCCCCGTCTCGATCGGCGAACTGACGTAATCCCGCGGGTCGGTAATATGGCCCGTCAGCGCGCTGGCGGCGACCGTCAGGGGCGATGCAAGGTACACCGCCGACTTGGTGCTGCCCATGCGGCCGGGGAAATTGCGGTTTGTCGTGCTGATGCACACTTCCGTCGTTTGAAGACGGCCGAACGTATCCACCGGGCCGCCGAGGCACGCCCCGCATCCCGACGGGCCTAGCTTGCAGCCGGCGTCCTGCAGGATGTCTTCGATGCTCTTCTCGTTCGGGCCTTTTTCCACGCCGCGGAGATTCAAACGCTGCATGTCGTGGTGAACTTCGGTGCTGCCCGGCACGACGAACGTCTCGACCTTCACGCGGTTTCCCTTGAGGATATTGGCGGCGAAGATCATGTCCGTGATCTTGCCCCCCGTGCAGGAGCCGATGTAGCAGCGGTCGAGCTTCACGTCGCGGCAGTTGTGGGCCGTATCGCGGTTATCCGGCGAATGCGGCTTGGCCACCAGCGGCTCCAGCGTGCTCAAGTCCCATTCGGCTTCAAAATGGTACTGCGCGTCATCGTCCTCGCGCACGACCTCCCACGTCGGGACGTTGGAACGGTTGCGGACGTATTGGAGCGTCTTCTCGTCCACGTCGCAGATGCCGTTCTTGCCGCCGGCCTCGATGGCCATGTTGGTGAGCGTCATGCGGTCTTCGAGCGTGAGGGAATTGATCCCCTCACCGGCGAAGTACATGGAGCGGTAGGTCGCGCCGTCCACGCCGATCTCCCCAATGACCGCCAGGATCAGGTCCTTAGCCGTGAGGTACGGCGGGATTTGGCCGTTAAAGGTGAAGCGCATCGTCGGCGGGACTTTCAGCCATGTTTTGCCGGTGCCCAGGACGAACGCCGCGTCGGTATTGCCGACGCCGGTTGCGAACTGCCCGAACGCCCCGGCGGTACACGTGTGGCTGTCGGTCCCCAGCAACATCTCGCCGGGCCGGATGTGCCCCTCTTCCGGCAGCGCCTTGTGGCAGACGCCCTTGTAGTTGGTCTTGGTCGGATCCTTGTACGGGTTCGGCATGCCCGGCTCGGTGCGAACGAATTCCGGGTCGTAGTAATACTTCAGCCCCTGCTCGCGGACGAAATCGCGGAGAGTCTGCACGTTGCGGTGGCACTTCTCGTCCGCGGTGAAGATGTAGTGGTCGGGGATGATGACGACGCGGTCGCCATCCCAGACTTTCGCGTTGCGCCCGAATTTCTCGTGGAAGATACCGATGGTACCCGGCCCGCAGACGTCGTGGGTCATGAGGATGTCCACGTTGACCCAGACGTTGTCGCCGGGGGAAACGCGGGTCTT
>JAQGHP010000049.1 GCA_028288775.1 Phycisphaerales bacterium
GCAAGAAGAAACAATCCGTCCTGCCACGTGACCATCATCGATCCGAACGGCAGCGGCACCTTTGCGGTCCACGGCGTCGTCGTCAGCCATTTCCTGTAGCCCGCATGGTATGCCGGGTGATGCGCCATGATCCGCCACATGCCCGCGACGATGCAAAACCCGACCAGAATCGCGCTCTGCGGCTGACGGAAGGCCTCCAGAAGCTGCGGGGTCTCTTCAATGTGAAGCCGACGAAGGGTCTGCCATTGAACGAAGTCCCATCCGAAATACAGACAGGCCATGTTCGCAATAACCCAGGCCGGCATCGGCAACAAAGGGCGCACGAGCTTTCTCATGGCTTCCCCTCGAAATACCGTTCGATGCGGGCGGCGGTGCGCGGGCTCACCAGCCGCTCGTAGACCTCGTCGAGCGGGCCATCGCAGCCGGCAAGGCGGCGCAGCCCCTGCATCGTGTCGCACGCCAGAATCATTCCGTCCCGCAGGATCGCCACGCGGTCGGCCACTTCCTCGACCAATTCGGGGACGGGCGTGGCCATGAGGATCGTGCGGTCGCGCAGTCCGCGGTGGTGCAGGAACAGGCGCTTGAGCGCGAGGATTCCCGACGGGTCCATCCCTCCGGCAAAGGGCTCGTCCAGCAACATCACCGGCGCTTCGCTCACCAGCGCCCCGGCCAGCGCAAGCTTCTTCCGCTGGCCGGTGGAGCAGGAGGATGCGGCCTGGTCCGTCTGGGGCGTGAGGTCGAACAACTCCAGCAGCCGGGGGATGTGCTCCATCAACCGGTCGTCGTGAATGGAGTAGAGCCGCCCGATGGCCAGCAGCCATTCGCGCGCGGTTTGCACCCGCGGCATCCACGGGTCGGCCGGCAGATAGACCACCTGCCGCCGAATCGCCAACTCCTCCTCCGGCGAGCCGCGCCGGCGCTTGCCGTCGATCTGCACGTAACCGCTGAGCGGCCAAAGCGCCCCCGCGGCCACCGCCAGCAGCGTGGTTTTGCCCATCCCGTTGGGGCCCATCAGCGCGACGATTTCGCCGCGGCCGACGGTAAGGTTTACGTGCCGGAGAATGGGTCGAACGCCGTAATGGTGGCTTACGTCAACGACTTCAATCATGGTTCACTCCGCGCGGGAGGGTACGTGCGGGATGTAAGACGGGGCCACTATAATCGTGGGATATTCGCACACTCGTGGGGAGCAAACAAATGGAAATCCGAATTCCGAATCCCCGAAACCCGAATCAAATCCGAATGACGAAATCCGAATTCGGGAGCATTGGCCTTCAATTTCAAAGTCTTCAACGGACGGAGGGTGGACCGGCGGTCCGACCGCTACGCGAGGAGCGGAGCGTCGATTGCAATTCGCGCATTTTGCATTCGTCACTCTTCACTCTGCATTCTGCACTTTGCACTCTGCACTGACCCCTGAACCCTGACCGCACTCTTGCCCGCCCCTCCCGCTGCCCCTATTCTTTCCCGCCTATGAGTATTTTGGTTAACCGTGAAACGAAAGTGATTTGCCAGGGGATTACCGGCACCGCCGGGGCCTTTCACACCAAGGCGTGCCTTGAGTACGGCACGAAGATGGTCGGGGGCGTCACGCCCGGAAAGGGGGGGACGAAGGATGCCAACGGCCTCCCGGTTTTCAATACGGTGCATGAGGCCGTCAAGGCGACTGGTGCGAATGCGACGATGATCTTTGTCCCGCCGCCCTTCGCGGCCGATGGGATCATGGAGGCGGCGGATGCGGGCATCGCCGTCATCTGCGCCATTACCGAGGGCATTCCCGTTCTGGACATGGTGAAGGTGAAGGCGTTCCTCGCCGGCAAACCGGGCGTCACGCTCGTCGGGCCCAACTGCCCCGGCGTCATCACCCCCGGCGAGTGCAAGATCGGCATCATGCCCGGCTACATTCATACCCCGCGCAAGGACGCCAAGACCGGCAAGTCGGTTGGAATCATCAGCCGCTCGGGAACGCTGACGTACGAAGCCGTCTGGCAGTGCTCCACCCGCGGCATCGGCCAGACCACCTGCGTAGGCATCGGCGGCGACCCAATAAAAGGCGTGAACTTCATCGAGGTGCTCGACCTGTTTTCCAAGGACCCCGAAACGGACGGGATCATCCTGATCGGGGAGATTGGCGGGACGGATGAGGAAAAGGCCGCCGCGTTCGTGAAGCAGAATGTGAAGAAGCCGGTGGTGGCGTTCATCGCCGGCCGCACCGCTCCGCCGGGGCGGCGCATGGGCCACGCCGGGGCGATCATTAGTGGCGGCGAAGGGTCGGCGGATTCGAAGATCGACGCGTTGCGCGGCGCGGGAATCGGCGTCGCCGACAGCCCGGCGACGATCGGGGCAGAGATGGCAAGGGCGCTGAAGATCGCTGTTTAGCGGTATGTCGGATCGCGGCGATGCTTTAGTGGCCAAGGGCGGAAGAACACTGATCCCCGAATAGGACGAAGTGCGGGAGCAGGGCGCGGTCCATTAAGACATTCCATCCCATCGCTCCGGATCCTCTTCTCCTCGCTCATTCGCCCCGCGTGCCATCTCGCGTGCGGGCGATTGTGAAGCGGCCTTGCGCGGCTTCTCATCGGCCCAAATTTCCAGAAATGAACCAGCGCTCGCCCGCGGGGGGAAGACGGCGACGTGATGGTTCCGGTCGGACGCTGCGTCGTGGGTAGGCATCGGGGTCTCCTTGGGGACGGCGGACGCTCCGAAATCTATCACTGACTTGAGGGACAGGCTGTCAGGAAATTCGCAAACGGGGTATCGCGGGCATGGAGCGGTTCCGAATATGCGGAAGGGGACGGTTGTGTCGGCAGGACGAGTTTGCTTCACGTCATCGCGCGAAAGGCGTACACTCTGATCGGGGTCGCCATGGAATGTCGGAGGCAAAACATGAATGCCGTGCGTATCCGGAAGCATTTGGACTCCCATGTTTTGGACTTGCCCGAGATAGCGGGGATGGTCGGCAAGACTGTGGAGATTATTGTCCTGGAGGACCAGCAATCGGCGGCCGCGGTGGAGCGCGGCGCCTGGAATTCTCCGACGATTAAGGAGCAGGCCGCCGCTCAGGGGACTCGGCCACTTCAGGACTTCAATTCGATTGTCGGCGGTTGGCCCGAGGACCAGTTGGACGACGGATTTGAAGCGGCATTAGACGACCGCCGCCGACAGGAAATTGTGACCCCACTTGGGGACGATTAATGGAAGCGGTCTTACTCGATACGAATATTGTTTCGTATCTACTGAAGTCCGACACACGGGCGGCGCTTTACCGGAAACATCTAGATCAAAAGCTCCTGTGCATTTCCCACGCGACCATGGCGGAACTGTATCGGTGGCCGATCGTCCGCAATTGGGGGCAAGCCAGCACGGACCGTCTAAAGCAAGCTGTAAGGGCGTACACTCTGGTTGCGCTGGACGAACAGACTTGTGAGCAATGGGCGCAGGTCGTGTCGATCAAGGGTCGCCCCATTAGTTACCACGACGCTTGGATCGCCGCCACAGCCCTGCGCCACGGCTTGCCGCTCGTAACACATAATCGCAAGGACTTTGAATTTATACCGAGGCTCAACTTGATTTCCGAGGCATAACGACTTTTGGGTGCCGGCTCGGCAAATGAATGGCGTACGGGCGCCACTCATGCGGCGCAGAACTTGCTCACTTCTTCTCAGTGTCTAGGCCGCTGCTTGAAGCGATAAAGGCCGCACCAACGAGGAGAAGCCATGGCCCGCGAAAAACCCAACCGTTCGAAATCCCCGGCCAGTCAGATCGGGCGGAGTAAACCGTCGCCGGGGTTCGAATCGCAGACGCCGCCGGAGTTAACTAACCGTTCTCATCCTGTAGCGGCGGGGGAGGAAGTTTCGGTGCCCGGTGCCGGCGTGCTCAAGAGCGGAGCCGACGCCGGACCGATCGAGAGCGGCTCGCAGGATTTACATGATTTGCCGTACCCGGGGCAGAGCGATCCACACGCGCCGAAGAACGCGCCGGGGGCACGGCGACCGGGCACGACCGTTTCCGGCGTTCCGTCCGTTCCCGCCCACGGCGGCATCAATGCCCCCGCGCCCGGCGGGCAGGCGACCGAAACCGGGCCGACCACGGAATCAGGCCTGACCCCATTCGATCTTCCCACCGGGCCCGATGACGCGGGTGTGCCGGAAGGGGCGAGTGAAACCCTTGCGCCGGAAATCCACGACCCCAACTACTCCGCCGCCCATCGCGAACGCGAACGCGATGGGCCGGTGGATCCGTCCGTCCTCGATCCGGATCGGGATGCGGAAAGCGGACGATCGTGAGATTCCAGATTTGAAATTGAGATTGGGTTCCCGTTAGCGTGCGCCGCCGACTACGCAACGTGGAACACGCGTTACGCGACGTGAAATACCCGCACGGCCCCGTATGCCACCGCATACCCCAGCGCGATCCCGCCCAACACGTCGCTGGGCCAGTGGGCGTCCATGACGTAGCGGAGCACGGCACACAGTAGCGCCAGCGTCCAAAACGTAATCGCGGCAGGGGGATAGAGAACCGCAAGCATTACCGACAGTGCCACTGCACATGCGCTGTGGCTGGACGGGAAGCTCTCCCGGTAGTTGGCGTGTTTCCAACTAGGGCCCAGGAACTTCCCGGCGTTCTCGCGGCCGGGGCGCACGCGGCTGAGCAGCCGCTTGACGAGCGTGGCGATCACCGCCGCCGCGGTAACGGCAATGATGATGACGACCGCCGCCTTGCGGCGATCCGGGTTTTTCTCGAGCTGCCAGACGAGCAGGGCGGCGATGCCCGAGCAGACGAACTGCCCGTACTGCGCGAGCCAGCGGGTTTCGCGCTTCACGTCGCCCTTGAATGTCAGCGCAAGCGTCGTCGGAAGGCCGCGCCGCTCGAGCACCATCATCACGGCGCACCCGGCCACCAGGCATGTAAGTAGCGTCACGCTCATCGAGTGGCAGAAGGTACGGGAAACGCGGGAAAAAGAAATGGCCTCACACCCGCGTCGGTAGCCACGCCAAGACATCGAGGTACTTCGCAAAGTGCAGGACCGGCGGGATCTGCGGCAATTTGATGCCGATTTGCTCGGTCATCGCGATAGCCTCAATCTCCGCCTCCGCGGGTTGCAGGGGCCAAGGCGCGTGGGCGATGTCGCCGCGCGAGACGCGGCCCCTTGCGTCCGCGGCGTACAGGCACAATCGATTGGTGAGGAAATCGTCCAGATGGCCGGGGGTGCTGCCGTACGGGTCTCCGGTGGGCTGATAACGCACTCGCAGGCTGGCCGGCGGGGCGTTTCGGTGCGTGCGGGTGCTGGAGTAGTGGATCGAACCGCCGCGGGCGTCGGCGGACATCGCGGCATCGAAGTAGGGAAGATGAAATGCGACGCGGGCCGCGCGGACGGCGAGGCGGCTCGCCGCGTCGAGGCTGAAGAACCAGACGCCGGGCCGGCCGCCTGCCTTGACGTACGTGCGAACGTTCAACTCCGGGAACGCCGACAACCGCGGGATTGGCGGTACGAATCGCGGCCGCACGCCGCTCATCCGGAACGGCACCACCCCGATCCAAGCCTCCCCCTCAAACGTGTCGATCTCCAGGCCCGGCGGGATCAACTCTCGCATCGCTGCGATCGGTACGGGCCAGTGCATAAACAGCAGGTCGTGCCAGCGCATCCCCATGATCCATGGGCCGGTACGGGCGAGGGGCCGAGTTTGATGTACGTCGCACATGAGTTTTTTGACATGGAAATCGTCGGTGGCAATCCAGCCAAACGCAAGCTAATGTAAGCCGCAAGAACCCCGGCCCTTGGGGGGGCGTCGCAGTGTGCTCGTATTTGACTTACGATTTAATCGGCACCTCGCTCGATTGACAATGGGAAGTCGGAATGAACCGGAAGAATGTATGGTGTTGCGTTGCGTTGGCAGGCTCGCTGATGACCAGCCAATCACGCGGTGTCGATCCACCCAAGTCGCCAGTCCCCAATCTTGTGGCGGAAAGAGCGGCCGCTGCCAGCAATGACGCGGAAATACAACCCTTCCTCGATGACAAGGCGTTCTTGATTGTGCGCTTTGACAGGGCGCTAACCGACGTCCAATCCATCCTGCGCTGGGGCGATGCGGCGATCGAGTCGAGCAAGTTGAGTAAACAGGAGATTCAGGATGCCAAGGCAGATTTAAAGGCCGGTTTCAAAGAAACAACCGAAGCGGGGGCCCGATTGACGGATGCCGGCTTCAGGCGACTATATCTTGTGGAGAGCGTTGACGATCCAGATCACCCGTTCGCGATCCTTCCCTTGAGCAATAATTCGGATGTAAAGCGGCTTGCCGCAATATTAGCAGAAGACAACATAGGTGATCCCTCCAATCGCGTTGAAAGAGTTGGCGATGTTCTCGTATCCGCACCTGCATCGAGGTGGGAGAAGTTCAAGCAAGGTGCGGTCCCGCCCCGGCCGGAACTCGCGGAAGCGATGAAAGCCGCCGCGCCCGCATCGCTTCGCATTGTATTGATTCCCTCGAAGCCGGTTCGCCAGGCGCTCGCGGCGGCGCTGCCAAAGTTGCCGGACGAATTGGGGGGTGGGCCAATCAGCGCCGTGTCCGACGGTGTGCGCTGGGCATCACTCGGGCTCAAGTTTCCGCCCGACCCTGAATTGCATCTGATTGTCGAAACCAAAGACGTTGAGAGTGCAAGAAAGCTCCTGAAGCTGGAGCGAGCGGCTGCTGAATTGCTCAAAGAGAAAGCTGACCACGGGTGGTTCAAAGCAGACCCCGTGCGGAAGATCGTCGAACCGCGGCTCGAAGGGAACCGACTGACGGTTTCGCTCGACAGCCCCAAGCTACAGGAGCTGCTCGTTACGGTTTTTCTCCCGTTGTGGCTGGACGAGAGGCAAGGCAAGCCGGATGGAACCGGAAACGCACCCGCTACGAAACCCGCGGCAGAAACGTTCCACGAAGTGGCAGACCTGCAAATGAAATTCGTTCGCATTCCCGCCGGCGAGTTTTTGATGGGAAGCCCGGCGGATGAGGCGGGTAGGCGTGACAATGAGCTGCAGCACAAAGTGAAATTGACACGGCAATTTTACCTTCAAACGACCGAGGTCTCCCAACGCCAATACAAAGCAATCATGGGGACCAGACCGAGTAATTTTCGTGGGGATGATTTGCCGGTCGAGAATATTTCGTGGGACGAGGCCGTCAGTTTTTGCCAAAAGTTGAGCGATCGCGAAAAACGCAAATATCGGTTGCCCACCGAGGCGGAATGGGAGTATGCCGCCCGCGCCGCCAAGACGGGGCCTGTATCAGGGACGGGAAAACTGGATGAAATGGCCTGGTATGCCAACAACTCCGGCACCCAGCCGCTCGACTCGGCGAAATTGTGGGATGCCGACCCTCACAACTATTTCGAACGGCTGCTCGACAACGCCGCGCGCACGCGCGCCGTCGGACGTGGGACGGCCAACGATTGGGGCCTGCACGACATGCAAGGAAACGTCAGTGAATGGGTCGCGGATTGGTATTCGCCGACATGGACCGCCGACGAGGCGGCCAAAGTTGACCCGCAGGGGCCCAAGGAGTCAGACCGCGGGTCGCGCGTGATTAAGGGCGGAGCGTGGAGCAGCGACCCTCGGAACTGTCGGGTCGCGTTTCGCGACTGGAATACGCCAGACGATCGGAGCGGCAGTCGCGGTTTTCGCATCGCGACGGATGCCGAGTGAAGCGATGTCCTGGCATAACCCAATGACCTGAGGCCGGTATTCGATTTTTCCTGCTTTACGTCGTACGCTTCCCGCCCTGATGTCCGTGCCTTCACGAAGGATCATTCTATTGCTGCTGGTTGCCGCGGGGGTCTACCTCGCGGGAAACGCGCGGGTGAGCCTGTGGGACCGCGATGAGCCCCGCTACGCCCAATGCTCGCGACAGATGCTCCAGGGCAACGATTGGGTCGTCCCCCGACTCTACGACGACCTCCGCACCGCAAAGCCTCCGCTGATCTACTGGTGCCAGGGCACCGCCATGCGACTGTTCGGCCGCGAGGGCGGCGCGGGCGCATTCTCCGCCCGGCTGCCTTCGAGCCTCGCGGTGCTCTGCACGCTGGCGCTGCTGGCGATCGTCGTGACGCGCCGGGCCGGGGCGGATCAGGCGTTCTGGACGGTGCTCGTGCTGGCCAGCAGCGGGTTGACCATCATGGCCGCGAAGATCTGCACGACCGACGGCGTTTTGCTGCTGTTTACTACCATCGCACAAGTGTGCCTCTTCGCGGTTTGGCGGGGAAACCGTTCGTGGGGCATCGCCCTGCTCATGGCGGCGGCGCTGGGGCTGGGCGGGCTGACAAAGGGGCCATTTATCCTGGGCGTCGTCGCATGCACCGCGGCGGCGCTGGGAGCGTTTCGCCTGATCGGGATGGAAGTTGAAAGGCGCAGAGCGACGCAAAAAGCACGGGGATTTGAGCCTGTCCTGCTGCCGGCACACAACGCGTCTTCCCCCGCCGGGCACGTTTCGCGGGAGATGCGGGAGGATGAGCCGCCGCGCGACTATTCCGCCATCATCGAGAACCCGTCCCCGTTTTCATACGGCCGCCTCGTGGCCCAGATGCTGGTGGGCATGGTCCTGATCGCGGCGATTGTCGTCCCTTGGCTCTATCTTGTGCAGCACCGCGAGCCGGAATTTTTGCCGCGGATGTTCCATGAGGCCAAGGGCCATTTGGAGGAAGGCAGGGAGGGGCATCATTTCCCGCCCGGCTATCACCTGGTGATGGTGTGGGGGACATTCATGCCCTGGAGTTTGCTGCTGCCGATGGCGATCGGGATCGGCATACGCAATCGAAAGATTCCCGAAGTGCGTTTCGCGTTGGCTGCGACGGTGGGGCCGTGGCTGATGGTGGAGTTCCTGGGCACCAAGCTCCCGCACTATTTGCTTCCGGCCTTCCCCGCGATGGCGTTCCTCACGGCGTGGGCGATTCGCGACTGCATCAACGGCACCGCTCGCGACATGGAGTCGCGCCTCTTCCGCATCGGCACCGGCATCTGGGCGGCGGTCGTGGCGTGCGTCGGCATCGTGCCCTGGCTCGCGGCGAGGGCGTTCGCGCCGCAGCCTTGGGCGGTGATGGCGCTGCTTACACTCGCAACGCTCACCCTCGCGGCAACGGTATGCGCATTCTTCCGCGCCCGCAAAGTCGGGGCGGCCGCGGCGATGATGGGCCTCGGCATGCTCGTCCTTACGGTTCTGGCGTACGCGGTTTATCTCCCCCGCGCCCCTTACATGCGAGTCTCGATGCGCGTGGCGGATGACTTGCTCAAGGCGGGCGCGACCCGGAAGGGCGACGTGTACATGGTGGATTACAAGGAGCCGAGCCTTGGCTTTTACGAGGGCGGCACGATCCGGGAGCGCAAGCGGGAATTCCTGTCGCCCAGGCACCGCGACGAGTGGCCGCAATGGCTGGCGGTGACCGCGGAGGCGTGGAACGAGGCCGCCCCGGACGTCCGCCGAGCGTACCGCGAGATCGCGCGGGAGAAGGGGTGGGCATATTCGGACCAGGGGCGGGTGGTTGAAATGCTGGTCGTGGAGAAAGTGAGCACGGAGGGGGAATCATTGCACAGTGGAAAGTGAAGATTGCGGGGCGCTGATTGCAAAATGCAAACTGAACGGGGCGACCGCGCCCCCTTCGCAATCAAAACGCTAGGATTTACACCCGAGGGCCGGGTACCGCGGCGTCCTCATCGGTATATAATCGAGACCAATGTCCTCTCCCGAAAAGATCCTGATCGTGCAACCAAGCTGGGTGGGCGACGCCGTGATGGCGACGCCGGCCTTGCGGGCCATCCGCCAGATGTATCCGTCCGCTCATATCAGCTATCTGCTAAGGCGGTACGTGAAGCCGCTCTACTCCGCGATGCCGTGGGCGGACCAGCTCATCACCTACCGCACCGGCAAGAGCAAGGGGACGACCGGCAAGGGGATCTTCGGCATAGCGGCACGGCTGCGGTCGCAGCGGTTTGATCTGGCCGTGCTTTTGCCCAACAGCTTTAAGACGGCCTTAATGTGCAAGATGGCGAAGATCCCGCGGATCGTGGGCTTCGAGCGGGATGGGCGCGGGTTTTTGCTGACGGACAAGCTGCTGCCGGTGAAGGAGAAGGGGAAGTTCGTCCCCACGCCGCTGGTCAAGTCGTACCTGGGGATCGCCCGTTACCTGGGTTCGGACGCGCGCGACTTGCGGATGGAACTGTTCGTGAGCGACGTGGAGAATCGCGAGGCGCGGGAGGTGCTGGCGCGATGCGGGCTGGACCCGGAGATTTGCCGGCCGGGGGCGTCCGGGCGTCCGCCGATGGTATTGCTGAATCCCGGGGCCAATTACGGCGCGGCCAAATGCTGGCGGCCGGAATATTTCGCCGAGCTGGCCGACCGACTGATCGACCAGCAGAACGCCACCGTGCTGCTAAGCGCCGCCCCGAAGGAGCGGCCGATCGTGGAGGCGGTAAAGCGCTACATGAAGCACGCGCCGCTGGATTTGTCGAACAAGGGTCTGACGCTCGGTTCGCTGAAGGAAATTGTCCGCCGTTGCGATCTGATGGTGACCAACGACACCGGCCCCCGCCACCTCGCCGCGGCCATGGACGTGCCGGTGGTGACGATCTTCGGCCCCACCCACCCCGAGTGGACGGAAATCTACTACGCCCGCGAGCGGCAGGTGGCGGTAAAAGTCTTCTGCGGCCCCTGCCAGAAAAAAGTCTGCCCCCTCGACCACCGCTGCATGACCCGCCTGACCCCGAACATGGTCTACGAGGCGTCGATGGACCTGCTGGGCAAGTCGCCGCGGGGGACGTCGCTGCCGGTGGTGATATGATTCGCCGAACCTATAATTGCTGTTGAAGGTCATTCATGGAGTTCACGCGCATCACCATCAATCCCAGGCAGCTTGGCGGCCTGCCCTGCATTCGCGGGCTGCGCATTCCCGTTGCGACGGTTGTCGGGATGGTCGCAGAGGAGATCCCCGAAGCCGAAATTTTGCGGCTGTTCCCTGATCTGGAGCATGCAGACATCCGGGAGGCGCTACTGTTTGCCGCGGAGGCCGTCCGTGAGCGACAGCTTGGATATTGGGAGTATCGTGGTGATGGAAGCCGCGCGCGTCCGAGTGCGGCCGCTCCCGACTGACCCCTGATCCGAATCTCTTGAATCATTATTCCAACATTACTTTGCGTGGCCCCGAGCAGTCGGAAGTCCTCGCATATCTCAAGAATCGCGGCGAGGTCGCTTACGTCTCCCCGCCGTTCAGAGGTGCGCTCGTGGTCTTCCATGAAGACCTCTCCGTCCAGGAAGACCTTGCCGGCCGGCTTTCGGCACGTTTCGCGTGCCCGGCCCTGCTTGTCATGGCCTTCGGCGAGGCGGTGCTGTTCTATCAGCTCTACGAGGCCGGGGAACAAACCGACGCCTACGTCTCGTCTCCCCGAGGCGATCTGGATTTGCCCTCGCCGATTCCCGAAGGAAATGCTGAAAGGTTATGCGCCGCCTTCGGCATCGAGCGCGCGCAGCGGCGAGTGGAATCGATCCTCCGCAAAGAAGGCAAACCGGGGCAGCCGTATGCGTACGCGATCAATCGGCATGGAGAGCTTATGTCGGCGCTCGGGCTTCCGTTGTTTGCCGCGGGTACGGGCTTCGGCGCGATCGAAATGGGAGACCTTCCCGCCGGCGGCGGGTTTGACCCCGGGAGCCTCGTTCGGACGGGGTGAGTGGGGACGCACGAATAAGTCTCCGACGAATGCAAAGTGCAAAATGAGGAGCGGCAGGAGGGTGGACCTTCGGTCCTACCGCTACGCGGTGAGGAAATCCGCTGTAGTTCGTTTTGACTTTTGCACTTTGCACTGCGTTTTTCCCTCCCTTGAAACGGGCCGAAGTATGCCCAAACACACGCCCCTACCCGCGCCGCCTTTCCTCGCTAGAATCCTCCCCATGATTTACCGCATCGACGTGCGCACGACCCCACTCGCCCGCGGCGGAGAGGCCGCGGTGGACCCCGTCGGGGAAGCCGTGCGGCACCAGATTCAGGAGTTCGGCACGAGTGTCGGGCCGATCATCACTCGCCGTATTTTTCTTCTCGATACTGATGCCGACCGGGCGCAGGTGGAGCGCGCCGCGCGGGAACTTCTGGCCGATCCGTTGGTGGAGATGGCGGAAGTAGTGAATGCATCCGCGGACGACGCCGGACGGAGCCGCATTGAAATCCATCTCAAGCCCGGCGTGATGGACCCGGTCGCCGAGTCCACGGAAATGGCGCTGCGCGACATGGGCTTGAATGTTCGCGAAGTGCGCACCGGGCGGGCCTACTTGATCGAGGGGAAAGTCTCGC
>JAQGHP010000064.1 GCA_028288775.1 Phycisphaerales bacterium
GATCTCCCGCGCCAGCCCGAACACCCTGCTGGCCAGCGTCAGTCCGCCGATGAGCTTCGCGTGGCCGAGAAACGACCCCGCCGAGCGCTCTGTCACGGATTTGGGCTCGACGGACGGCTCGGGCACACCCGCCGGTGGATTGGAAATGATTACGCCGTCGGTGGACATCGGATGAACCTGATGAGTGATGCGTGAAACGTGGGACTAAAACGTGGTTCTGAAACGTGAAGACGTGAAACGTGAGAAGATTGCCGTTTCCCCCGTTTTCTCACGTTTCACGTTTCACGTTTCATTCTTCACGTTCAAAGGCACCTTCGGTACCAAAGCTCGTTTCATTCCCTCGGCGGCCCCGCGCACGTCGGCGGCGCCGATCACCGCGGAACTCACGGCGACGGCCTGGATCCCCGTCGCCAAGACCTCATCGACATTCCCAGCGGTGATACCCGCAATGGCGATGGCGGGAATTTTTATCTCCGCCGCGGCCTGCCTTGCGTACTCGGGGCCGGCGATGAAATCTCGCGGCTTCGTGCTGCTGCGGAAGAAGGGGCCGACCCCGACGTAGTCCGCGCCGTCGAGCACTGCCTGGCGAGCTTGTTCGATGCGATGCGTGCTCACGCCCAGGATCTTTTCCGGGCCGATCAACTTGCGCGCCTCCACCGCGGGCAGATCGTCCTGGCCGACATGCACACCATCGACATCCGCGAGGATCGCCACGTCCGGGCGGTCATTGAGAATGCAGAGCGTCCCGTATTTGCGGCAGAGCGCCACGAGCTGCCTTGCCCGGTGGAGCAATTCGCCGGCGTCCATCTCCTTTTCCCGGAGCTGCAGGCAATCCGCCCCGCCACGCAGCGCTTCCTCCGCGGCTTCCAGCCATGGCCGTTGGCAGAGCTTTTCCGTCACGAGTACGTACAGCCGCACGCGGGCGAAACGGTCGGCGGGGCGCAAAGTACGGGCGAGCCTCTGTTCGATGTCGTAAAAGGCGTAGCGCATCGCCTCGACCCGGGCGGCGTCGGTGGGGGACTGCGTCTTGAGAAACTCCTCGATGCTCCGCAGCGCCTCCCCCAGGCGCTTCCCCGCGGCGGTGATGACGTGCGCCAAATCCTCCCGCCGTTGCTCGGCGGCCGTTTTGTTCGCGACCCCCACGTCGCCCGGTGTGTCGCGGTGCAATATCGCCTGGGCACCCAATGGGCCCATCACTTCCGCCAGCGTGTGTCGCAGGGATTTCAGGCGGGCCGAGGTGTCCTGATCGTTGAGAACAAAGCGGCTATAGTCCTCAAGCACCCGCAGGGCTTCCCGCGCGCGGTTGGCGTTGGCATCGAGCAGCCGAAGCACTGAAGGATTCATGGGATGCAACACGGGGGGCCGATTATAAGACGCAGCGCGATGAACGCCATTGAGCCATCGTGCCCAGCCGCGAGAGGGAATTCGTTGGCGTCCTGGTGCCGCGGCGGTTACGTTTCGCCCCGAGAAAATACCTATGAACCGCCGCAAGCAAGCATTCCAGCAAGGGTTAAAGAAACTCACCCGCAAGCGCCTGTCGCGAAAAAACCCCATCATTGGTGCGATCCGTCCTGCCCTCTACAATAGAGAGGGTATGCCGGAAACTAACCAAATTGTTCAGGGCGATTCGATCAAGGTCCTTAACGACGGACCGGAAGGGTGGATCGACCTGGCTTTTGCCGATCCTCCCTTCAACATCGGCTATCTCTATCATGGCTACGACGATCGTCGCAAGACGGACGATTATCTCCAGTTCAGCCGCGATTGGATGGCCGCCGTTCATCGCGCCCTAAAGCCCAACGGCAGCTTTTACCTGGCCATCGGCGACGATTACGCCGCCGACCTCTGCGTGATCGCCCGGCGCGAGCTGGGCTTCAATATGCGGAACTGGATCATCTGGCATTACACCTTTGGCCAGCAGCCCAAGTTCAAGTTCGCCCGCAGCCACACGCACATTCTCTACTTCACCAAGAGCGAGAATAATTTCACGTTCAACGCCGATGCCATCCGCGTCGCCAGCGCCCGCCAGACGACCTACGCAGACGCCCGCGCCAACCCCAAGGGCAAGCTGCCCGATGACGTGTGGTACCTGCGGCCGCAGGAAACGCCCGAGCCGCTCTTCGCCCCCGAGGGCGACACGTGGAACGTCAGCCGCGTCTGCGGCACGTTCAAGGAGCGCGAGGGCTGGCACGGCTGTCAGATGCCCATCGGAGTTCTCAATCGCATCATCCTCTCCTCCTCCAACCCCGGCGACATCGTCGTCGATCCCTTCAACGGCTCGGGCACAACCGTCGTCGCCGCGGCGTTGCTGGGCCGCAAGTACGTCGGCATCGACCAGTCGGCGGAATACGTGGGCTTCGCCAAGCAGCGCCTCCAGCACGCCCTGGAAAAGCCCGCCGACGCGGTGAACGGATCAACTCCCGCCGCCATCCAAATCGACGCGGCCATCGCCGCGGCGTTCGACCCAAAGCGCGCCAGCAAAGTGCTGACGGAGACGGACGCCTTCGGCCGCAAACGCGTAGCAAGACGTCGGGCCGCGAAGACGGCGTAGGCGATGCCCCTGCCTCCATTTTCGCAGTCCAGAGCGCCCGGGGGATCCGGGGCGGCGCTGCGCTTGCCCCGGCGTGAAGGTGTCAAAGCACCTTTTCCATGAAATGGCTTTTCGGAGTCCGACCGGCGCTGCGTTTTCCACGGTTCGGGGAGAAGAATTCCCGGACCGCGAGCGATCAAACAGCACGACGATGCTCACTGCTTCACGCCGAGGCAAGCGCAGCGCCGTCCCGGATCCCCTGAGCGCTCTTAGTTTTTGACAGGCGCACGCGTCAAGGTTTTCGACGTGACAGGGCCGGCCGGCGTCGCATATATATTCCAACCATGGACCGGTCCCGAAAAGACCAAGTCCACGCCTCCGCCCCTTGCTCATAGAGGATGTAATCGTGCGTCTTCTCGCAGTGCGCGCGATCCATGACCGGCTTGTACTTCCCGCCCGCTGACCAGACATTCCCGGGCATCGTCGCTTCGACGGCCCGCGACGAGGCGCGCTTGGCCTCTCCCACGATTTTCTTTACTTCGTTCAAGCCATGGGGCACTTCAATCAGTGCATGCGCGTGTACCTTCGTCACCGCCACCGCCAGCACCCGATACCCGTGCTCCATGAGGTATTTTGCGAAAGCCCTGCCAATCGTCGCGCGATCCTCATGATCGATATGAACTTCGTCACGCGCCCGCTCTTTATGGAATTCGTGCAACCCCTCATGTTCTCCCGCGGGAGGGGGTTTCTTGTAGTCGCCACTGGAATGAATGCGGTGCTTGCGACTGCGAAATCCGCGTTCGTCCCCGTGCAGCCATGTGGAGAGCGTGTTGATAATGACGTGGCGCCAGAGATGGCCGTACCGAGGCATGGAAGCGGATTGTTGCGAATAGGATGACGGTCGTCAATCGAAGTGCATTACACGTAACCGGATCCGGGGCGGCGCTGCGCTTGCCCCGGCGTGGATCGATGGATGCCTTTACCTTCAATCCCCTTGTTACACGCCCGCATCGACATCGTGTCGCCGATTGAACTGGTCGATGGAGTCTCGAGCTGCGGTCGCTAAGATCGTCGCTGCTCAAGTGGATCAACGGCCGGCAAGGGTGTGATCGGAAAGCCGCCGGTGGGGCGGTCTACTTCGATGGGTGCGAGAGAATTCACGATCACGAATGCCGCCACCACCCCGGCAACCGCTCCTAAAATCGCAAGCAAGTAGGCGCCCAGGCCACCCTCCAGGACGATAACGCCAATGATCCCGCCGATGATTTCGCCGCCAAACCACATCGCCACCAGCATGAACTGGTAACCACCAGGGCTGCGGCCCTTGGCGCGTAGTTTCACCCCAATGTTTTTGCAGAGCTGCCAAAGAATGAGTATTTCCAACATGTGTTGTCCCCAAGTAGATGGCCCCCAAAGGTGAACTCTTGCTCGAGAGTGTTCTACCGGTTCGGACCCGCGGGTACAACCAAAAAGTGAGATCGCGGTGCACGTCCGTCAACGTCGAATTTCTCCGCTCCACGTGGTAAAATCCGCCCAACGAACGGAGTGGATGCACTACACCGGAAAGCTGTTTTATCCGCGCGGCGCGAAGCTGGAGCTCGACCAGGAGAGCCTCTCGCCGATCCAGGGGAAGACCGCCTATCAGCTCTTTTCGCAGTTCAAGAAGGAGATGGGCGGGGAGGAGTTCGACGCGCGGGTTGACGCCGGGGGATTGTCGCACACGATCCTCGTGCGCTTCCGCAAGGTCGGTCAGACCGCGGCGTACGCCGCGTTCGCCCACGGCGAAAATGGCACCGTGCAAAAACTCGACGCCGTCGTCGCCTTCCTCACCGGCCTCGATCACGAGGAAGACCAGCGCGTCCTCGAAAAACTCCACGCCGCCCCGAGCCTCCGCAAGATCGGCCCCGAAAATTGGGAATCCGTCGGCGAGCCAAACGGCCCGGTGGCCGCCGCGTTCTTCATGAACGAACCCGCCCTGAACAACGCGATCCTGCATGGGCTCATGAGCCTTGCGGGCGCGGCGTTCCTCGATGGATTAGGGCTGCTAGACTAACGAGGATAAAACGTAAAGACGTAAAACGTAAGTCGGCAGAATCGCGTTCGGCCTTACGTTTTACGTCTTTACGTTTTGTGTTCCCGCCTATTTCGCCGTCACGTACTCGATTTCCCCCGCATCCGGCACGATTCCCGCCGCGGCGCCTTCCTTTAGCAGTCGGCTGATCGCCTCGCGCCCACGCGGACCGTAATCGAGTGTCCATTCGTTCACGTACATCCCCACGAACCGATCGGCCAGATCCCGGTCCAAGTCGCGGCCGAATTGCAGTGCGTAATCGACCGCCTCCTTGCGGTGGTCGAGGCTGAACTGGATCGACCGCTTGAGGATGTCCGTCACCTCCTGCATTGCCTCACGCCCCAGATCCTTGCGGATGCAATTCCCCCCCAGCGGCAGCGGCAGTCCCGTCCTCCCGTGCCACCACACACCCGTGTCCAGCAGCAAATGCAACCCCGCCTGCTTGTACGTGAGCTGCCCCTCGTGAATGAGCAATCCCGCGTCCGCCTTTCCGTCGAGCACGTGCCGCGGGATCTCGTCGAACATCACCACTTCGTAATCGAACGCCTCGCCCGCCTTCCCTAGTGCCAATGGCAGCGAGAGGAACGCGGTGGGGAGCTTGCCGGGAATGGCGATTTTTTTGCCACGAATGTTTGGCAGCGGGCCATCGCCGAATTCTCCCGCGCGGTCCTGTCGGCAAACGACCATCGGGCCGTACTG
>JAQGHP010000110.1 GCA_028288775.1 Phycisphaerales bacterium
GTAGGAGGGAAATCCGCTGTTAGTCGCGGCGCGGGCCGCGTCCACCGCCGCCACCGCCCGGGCCACGACCTCCGCCTCCGCCACCATGGCCACCGCGGTCGCCACCGCGGTCGCCTCGGGGGGGGCCGCGGAAATCGCCCTGGCTGCCGCGGCCTTCGTCGTGACCGCCTTGGCCGGCGGGTGCGCCGACCGGTTCGGGGTCGGTCTCGCCCAGTTCCTTCATCGCGGCTTTACGGGAAAGCTTGATGCGGCCCTGGTCGTCGATCAGGATCACCTTGACCTTGATCTCATCGCCCATGTTCACAACGTCCATCACGTTCTGCACGTATTTGTCGGACAGCTCGCTGACGTGACACAGGCCGTCGGTTTCGGGGGCGATCTCGACGAACGCGCCGAAGTCCTTGATGCTGACCACGCGGCCGGTGTAGATCTTGCCGACCTTCACCTCGGCGGTCATCGCCTCGATGATGTCGCGGCACTTCTCGGCCGCGGAGGCGTCCACCGAGGAAATGTAGACGGTGCCGTCGTCCTCGATGTCGATCTGGGCGCCGGTCTCGGCCTGGATAGCCTTGATGTTCTTGCCGCCCGGCCCAATGATTTTGCCGATCTTCTCGGGGTTGATCTTGATCGTGAGCAGGCGCGGGGCCCACTTGCTGATCTCGGGGCGCGGCGCCGGCAGCACGGCGGCCATCTTGGCGAGGATGACCATGCGGGCTTCCTTCGCGCGGTGCAGGCTCTGGCGAATGATGTCGTAGTCGAGGCCCTCGATCTTGATGTCGAGCTGGATGGCGGTGATGCCTTCGCTGGAGCCGACGACCTTGAAGTCCATGTCGCCGAAGTGGTCTTCCTCGCCGAGGATGTCGGTGAGCAGGACCTGCTTGTTGCCTTCCTTAACGAGGCCGACCGAAATGCCGGCGACGGGGCGGGTGATGGGCACGCCGGCATCCATGAGGGCGAGGCATCCGCCGCAGGCTGAGGCCATGGAGCTGGAGCCGTTGGACTCGAGGATGTCGCTGATGATGCGGACCGTGTAGGGGAACTTATCGACGGTGGGGAGGATGGCGATGAGCGAGCGCTCGGCGAGCGCGCCGTGGCCGATTTCCCGGCGGCCGGGGCCGCGGATGGGCCGCACTTCGCCCACGCTGTAGCTGGGGAAGTTGTAGTGCAGCATGAACTTCTGGCTGTACTCGTCGATCAGGCCGTCCACCATCTGCTCGTCGGAGCTGGTGCCTAGGGTGATGGTGCAGAGGGACTGCGTTTCGCCGCGGCTGAAAAGGGCCGACCCGTGTACGCGGGGCAGCAGGCCAACCTGGCAGGAAATCGGGCGAATGTCCGTGAAGCTGCGGCCGTCGGGGCGGACGCCGGCGAGGATCGCCTCGCGGGTGGCCTGCTCCTCGACTTCCGAGAAGACGTGGCGGATCTTCTTCTGCTCGTCACGGGTGGCGATGATCGACTGGTAGCTGGCGTGCGGGTCGGTGACGGACGGGGCCATTTCCTTGATCAGGTCGTCGAGGATCTGCTTGACGGCTTCGGAGCGGTTTTGCTTGCCGGGGTGGCCCTTCACTTCGCGGAGCTTGTCGGACACGCGAGCGCGGATGGCGTCCACGAAGCCGGGGTCGGGGTGCTTGATCTCGCCGACCTTTTCCTTCGGGCACTTCTTCTGAAGCTCTTCGATCATTCCGACGATCTCAATGACCGCCTTGTGGCCGAAGATGATGGCGTCCGCGACGTCGTCTTCCTTTACTTCGCGCGAGCCGACTTCGATCATGTTGACGGCGTTGCGCGTACCGGCGACTACCACGTCCATGTCGCTGTATTCGAGCTGCTCGACGGTGGGGTTGAGGACCAGTTCGCCGTTCACGCGGCCGACGCGCACGTGGGCGGTGGGGGAGGTGAAGGGGATGTCGCTGATGGCCAGTGCGGCGCTGGCGGCAATGCCGGCGAACACGTCGGGATCATTCGCGCCGTCGAAGGCGAAGACGTTGAGGTGGATCTGCACCTCGTCCATGAAGCCCTTGGGAAACAGCGGGCGGAGCGGGCGGTCGATGAGGCGGGCGGTGAGGATTTCCTTGGTGGTGGGGCGTCCTTCGCGCTTCATGAACCCGCCGGGGAATTTGCCGGCGGCGGCGCGGCGCTCGCGGTAGTCGACCTGGAGCGGGAAGAAGTCGATGCCTTCGCGCGGGTTGGCCCGAACGACTGCGCCGAAAACGACGCTTTCCCCGTACTGCACGGTGACTGACCCGTCGGCCAGCTTCGCCAGCGTGCCGGTTTCGATGGTAAGCGTACGTCCGCCGATCTGGCGTTCAACTCGGATTGCTTGCATGAATGAAAGTCCTTTGCGGCCTCTGCGGGAGGGGAAGGGCAAAGGAAAAAGTAAAAAGGGAAAGGTAACGCGGGGAGGCAGTTGCTGGTTACTGGTTGCTGGTAAATGCCAGTCTTCACCCGCAACTAGTAACTGCCTCCCGCCCCTTTACGTTTCCCTTTTTACTTTTTCCTTCCTTCCAGAAGTGGGGTGTGGCGTTCGCGGCAGCCGGAGGCCTGACGGGCTGGGCGGGGCGCGGCCCCTGATAAAATGAAAGTGCCGAGCCTTGCGGCTCGGCACTGTTTTACACGATGTTTTACTTTCTCAAACCAAGGCGGGCGATCACCTGCTGATACCGCGCTCGGTCCTCGCGGGTCAGGTACTTCAAAAGCTGGTTGCGACGACTTACCAGCTTCAACAGCCCGCGGCGGGAGGAGTGGTCCTTCTTATGGGCATCGAAATGACCGCGGAGGTCATTGATCCGGCTGGTCAGGAGCGCGATCTGCACTTCCGGCGAACCCGTGTCCTTGTCGTGAACCTTGAACTCGCTGATGATCTGTGCCTTGGCCTCAACGGAAATCGACATCTCAAACTCTCCCAGACACCAGGCCCCCAGCCGACCGGGACAATCCCGGAGCCGGAAAACCGGTCATTATAGGGTCCGTGCCGCACTCGCGACAAACGGTGGAACGGGACAAACTAGTTGAATCTGACATGGAATGCAAGGGCAACGCAAGCGGTATGAGCGGCCTGGAACTCTCGCAATGCCCGGAATGCGCCAGTTGCTTTGCCCCGGTACACGATGGAACAAACACAGAGGGCACAGAGGCCACAGAGAGCACAGAGGGGAAGAATTCGCGTGTTTCGGACGGCGAGCGTTGAAGTTCAATGGCGACAGAACGGGCACGGGCTGAAACAGCCAAAACGCCCATTTTCAACTCCCCCCTCTGTGTTCTTTGTGGCCTCTGTGGTCTTTAGTGTTTGCGTTTTCCGTGAACCCATACTTAAACGCCCGCAGCCACGGCTTCGGTCACTGGGACGCCGTTGGTCGTCGCGGCGGCGGGTTTTTCGTTGCCTGACGTCACGTTCTTTTTGCCATACGTGCGCGGGCGCGGCTTTACCAGGCTCGTGTCGACCGGGGCGTAGCTGATGGTCGCCGAATTGGTCGCGGCATCATACGTGGCGATCGTCGTCTTAAGAAACTCGGCGTCGTGGCGCTCGGGGAACGCGGGCTTGTAGTGCGCGCCGCGCGATTCATTGCGGGCCAGAGCGCCTTTTAACACCGCCTCGGACATAAGGATCATGTCGCGCAGGGCGCGGGTGAACGAGAGGTTCTGGTTCGTCCACATGCCGGTGTCGGAGAGCTTCACCCGCTCGTAGCGTTGCTTCCATTCCTGGCAGCGGTCGAGCGTCTTTTGCAGGCGGTCGTTGTGGCGGACGACCGTGCAATTGTCGGTCATCCACTTGCCCATCTCCTGCCAGAGCAGGTAGGGGTTCTCGTCGCCGATGTTTTGTAGGAGCCAGTTCTGCTTGTCGGTCTCGCGCTTGATGTAGTCGTCGTATGTGGCTTGGGGGACGTCCGCGCTCGCGATCTTCGCGACATCGGTGGTGTAATTCTTAATCCCCGAGGCGCCAAAGAGGCCGTCGAAGATGCACGAGAGCAGCGAGTTGGCCCCCAGGCGGTTTGCCCCATGGTAGGCGAAGGAGGCTTCGCCCATTACATAAAGGCCCGGCACGCTGGTCATCATGTTATTGGGCGCGCCGCGCTTCAGGCCGCCAGTCTTTTCGTCTTTCGTGAAATCGGCCCACAGACCGCCCATCGTGTAGTGGACTGCCGGGAAGATTTTCATCGGCTCATCGAGCGGGTCGGTTCCGACGAACTTCTCGTAGATCTCGAGAATGCCTTCCAGCTTGCCGAGGATGGCTTCGCGGCCGCGTTTTTTCACTTCGTCGCGGAGGTCGAGGTAGACCATGTTGCCGCCGCCCACGCCAAGGCCTTCCTGGCAGACTTCGAAGATTTCGCGCGTGGCGATGTCGCGGGGGACGATGTTCCCGTACTTGGGGTAGCGCTCTTCCAGGAAATAGAAGCGCTCGCTTTCCGGGATGGAATTGGGCGGGCGAGTGTCGTGCGGCTTTCGCGGCACCCAGATGCGGCCGCCTTCCCCGCGGGCGGATTCGCTGATCAGGCGGCACTTGTCTTCGCCCGGAATAGCGGTGGGGTGAACCTGGATCATCTCCGGATTGCCATAGCGCGCGCCCGCCTGGTAACAGCGGGAGACCGCGCCGCCCGTGCAGATGACGGACATGGTGCTCTTGCCGAAGATCAGCCCGTTGCCGCCGGTGGCGATGACCACCGCATCGGCGCGGAACGAGCGGATCTGCATCGTGCGCATGTCCTGGGCGACGATCCCGACGCACTGGCCCTCGTGAAGGATCGGCCAGAGGAATTCCCAGAACTCGTATTTGTTGACCAGCCCTTCCGACTCGCGACGACGGGTTTGTTCATCCAGCGCATAGAGGAGTTGTTGGCCGGTGGTGGCCCCGGCGAAGAACGTGCGCTTATACAAGCTGCCGCCGAAGAGGCGGAGATCGCGTTTGCCTTCGGGGGTGCGGTTGAAGGGGACGCCCATGCGGTCGAGCAGATTGATGATCCGCGGGGCCCAGGTGGTCATTTCCAGGACGGGAGGCTGGTCGGCGAGAAAATCGCCGCCGAGCACGGTTTCGTCGAAGTGTTCCCACTCGCTGTAGCCCTGCTGGCGGGCGACGTCATTGCAGGCGTTGATGCCGCCCTGGGCGCAGACGCTATGGCTGCGCTTGACCGGCACCATGGAAAACAAGTCCACGGCGACGCCTTCCTCGGCAAGCTTGATGGTACAAGCCAGCCCGGCCAGGCCGCCGCCTACGACGATAACGCGTTTTGTTTTGGATGAACTGGACATACTGGCTTCTGACTCCTGGCTTCACGACCTTTCCCCCCTCACCACATGATCTTTCCCAGCTTTTCCCGCTTGTCCACGAGGAATTTCAGGTGGTGCTCGAGGTGGGTGGTCGCCTTCACTACGATATCCTTCAGGCTGATCGGCCCCACCTCGCTATGGACGCCTTTGCGGTCGAACGCCGAATCGGGCAGGCTCCGCAAAACCCGGCTGAGCTGTCGACGAGTTAGTTCCACCATCACGCCCGCGTCCTGGGCCGACTGCTCATCATAGTGCAGGTTCGCCACCCATTTGTTTTCAGCAAACGCGAGCAGGCTCGGATTTTCCTCCGCGATCACCCGCTTAATTCGGTCGGCCAGAA
>JAQGHP010000112.1 GCA_028288775.1 Phycisphaerales bacterium
CGATTCGTATCCGCGGTGCACGCGAACACAACCTCAAGAACATCGACGTGGACATCCCGCGCGACCAGCTCGTGGTCATCACCGGGCTCTCGGGTTCGGGGAAATCCACGCTCGCGTTTGATACCGTGTATGCCGAGGGGCAGCGGAAATATATCGAGTCCCTCTCCGCCTACGCCCGGCAATTTCTCGACCAGCTCCAGAAGCCCGATATCGACGAGATCGAAGGTCTTCCGCCGACGATCGCCATCGAGCAGCGCTCCGCCAGCAGCAACCCGCGCTCGACCGTGGCGACCACGACCGAGATTTACGATTACCTGCGCGTCCTCTTCGCCCGGGCCGGCACGCCCCACTGCTGGATCTGCGGCCGCGTCATCGCGAGCCAGACGGCCAGCCAGATCGTCGATTCCGTGATGCGCAATCCGCCCGGCACGAAGGTGATGATCCTCTCGCCGCTGGTGCGCGGGATGAAGGGCGAGCACAAGGATATTTTCGGCGCGATCCACAAGCAGGGCTTCGTCCGCGCCCGCGTGGACGGGCAGATTCACGAGCTGCAAAAGCCCGAGAACGCCCCCGCCCTCAAGAAGACCTTCACCCACAAAATCGAGGCGGTGGTGGACCGCATCGTGCTCAAGCCCGAAATCCGCTCGCGCCTGGCGGATTCCATCGAGACCGCCCTCAAGCTCTCGCAGGGCCTGGTCATCGTCGCGATCGCAAACCCGGACAACACCTGGACCGATCAGCCTTATTCCGAAAAGTTCGCCTGTTCCGAGCATCCCGAGGTCTCGCTGCCCGAGCTTGAGCCCCGGCTGTTCTCCTTCAACTCCCCCCACGGCGCATGCCCGGCGTGCCACGGGCTGGGTACCACGTGCGAGTTTGACCCCGAGATGATCGTGCCCGATGAGAGCGTGTCATTGGAGAACGGCGCGATCGAAGCGTGGCGCAAGCACGGCAAGCGGATGAACATCTACTACAGCCGCGTGTTGCGGCAATTCTGCCGCGACTTCGGCGTCAGCTACACCGCGCCCTTCAAGGACATCCCCAAGAAAATTCAGCAAGTGCTCATGTACGGCACCGATGACAAGGGCGACCTGGGAACCGGCACATGGTTCGAAGGCGTCATCCCCAATCTACAGCGCCGCTTCGAGAACACCGAAAGCGAGTTCGTCAAAACCCGCCTGCACCAGTACATGTCCGAGCAACCCTGCGCAACCTGCAACGGCACACGCCTCAAGAAGGAAGTGCTGGCGGTGCGCCTGCACACGCTGGACGACAACCAAACCGCGCAGCCCCCTCACGAACTCCACACCGCCACCGCCTGCGGCACCACCGGCGTAGCCGCCTGCGGCGTCACCGAAGGCGTCCAAATCGACCCCGCCCGCCCCACCCTCGCCCCTAGCAAAAACGGCAACGGGACAAAGGAGCCCCCCTCAAAGAATGGCAAGGCCAGGAAGGCATCGAAGACCGTGAAGCCCGGAGACTCTGCGCCTTCAGCCTCAGTCCCCAGTCCTCAGTCCCCAGTCCCACCCCGCTTGCCCGGCTACAGCATCGACGACGTCACGCGCCTGACAGTCGAGCGCGCCCGGCAGTTCTTCCAAAACCTCCGTCTGAGCGAGGAAGGCGAGAAGATCGCCGAGCCGATCCACCGCGAGATTGCCGCGAGGCTCGGGTTCATGTTCGACGTCGGTCTCGGTTACCTCACGCTCGACCGCAAGACCGCCACCCTCTCCGGCGGCGAGGCCCAACGCATTCGCCTGGCCACGCAGGTCGGCTCCGGCCTCGTCGGCGTCTGCTATGTGCTCGACGAGCCGACTATCGGCCTTCACCAGCGCGACAACACGCGCCTGATCCGCACGCTCAAGCGCCTGCAAGCCATCGGCAACACGGTGCTGATGGTCGAGCACGATGAAGACTGCATTCGCGCCGCCGACTACCTGATCGACATTGGCCCCGGCGCCGGCGCGCACGGCGGAACGCTCGTCGCCGCGGGAAAAATCCCGGATGTGTTCTCCAACACGCAATCCACGACCATCAAATACCTCACCGGCGAATACGCGATCGCGACCCCCACGCAGCGTCGGCGGATTGATTTGGACAAGGCGATCGATCTAAAAGGCTGCCGCGAGAACAACCTGAAGAACGTGGACGTCCGCATCCCCCTGGGCGGCTTAATCTGCATCACCGGCGTCAGCGGTTCCGGGAAATCCACGCTCATCAACCAAACGCTCCTCCCCGCCCTCAAGCGCAAGCTCTACAACTCGAAGCTTAAGGCAGGGGTCCACAAGTCGCTCAACGGCATCAACCGCATCGACAAGGTGATCGAGATCGACCAGTCCCCCATCGGCCGCACCTCCCGCAGCAACCCCGCCACGTACACGGGTATGTTCGACGAGGTGCGAAAGGTCTTCGCCAAAACCCGCGAAGCAAAAATCCGCGGCTACGAGCCCGGCCGCTTCTCCTTCAACGTCAAAGGCGGCCGCTGCGAAGCCTGCCAGGGCCAGGGCACCAAGTGCATCGAAATGCACTTCCTCCCCGACATCTACGTCAACTGCGAAGTCTGCCGCGGCACCCGCTACAACGCCGAGACGTTGGAAATTCACTACCGGAGCAAGAACATCGCGCAAGTGCTGGACATGACCACCGAAGAAGCCATGGGCTTTTTCGAGAACTTCCCGCCCATCTACAGAATGCTCAAGGCCCTCAACGACGTGGGCCTGGGCTACGTGAAACTCGGCCAACCCAGCACCCAACTCAGCGGCGGCGAAGCCCAGCGCGTCAAACTCGCCAGCGAACTAGGCAAAAACCCCACCGGCCACACCCTCTACGTCCTGGACGAACCGACGACCGGTCTCCACTTCGCCGACATCCACAAGCTCCTGAACGTGCTCAATCGCCTGGCCGACTTAGGCAATACAGTGCTAGTAATCGAGCACAATTTGGACGTGATCAAATCCGCCGACTGGCTAATAGACATGGGCCCCGAAGGCGGAGATGCGGGCGGACGAG
>JAQGHP010000147.1 GCA_028288775.1 Phycisphaerales bacterium
GGCGGGGAGAGGTCAATGTCCGGTCACGCCGGGTACGAGCGACAGCGAGGCCCCGGATTATTGGGGCCTACACGATCGTCCGGTCCGACAGAGATCCGGGGCCTCGCTGTCGCTCGTACCCGGCGTGGTCGTTATCTATCTCCGCGTCCCTCGTGAATCTCCTCAGCGCTTCCCATATCCCTTCGGGTGGTCCTTCAACCAGTTCCACGCCGAGCGGATGATCGCCTCGGGGTCTTTGTGTTTGGCTTCCCAGCCTAGCAGATTCTTGGCACGGCTCGGATCGGCGTACAACGCGATGGCGTCGCCGGCTCGGCGGGGGCCGTAGGTCACGGGGGCCTTTTTGCCGGTCACCTTTTCTGCTGTGGCGATGATCTCCTTGACCGAGAAGCCGCGGCCGGTGCCCAGGTTGCAGTAGATCGGCTTGCCGGGTTGGAGCTTTTCCATGGCTTTGATGTGGGCGTCGGCCAGGTCGTCAACGTGGATGTAGTCGCGGACGTTGGTGCCATCCGGGGTGGGGTAGTCGGTGCCGAAGACGGTGAGGCCGGGGCGCAGGCCGAGGATGGCCTGGAGGAGGACGGGGATGAGGTGGGTTTCGGGGTCGTGGTCTTCGCCGAGGGTGCCGTCCATGGCGCAGCCGCTGGCGTTGAAGTAGCGGAGGGCGGCGAAGGAGAAGCCGGGCCAGGCCTTGGGGTCCGCGGCGTCCGCGAGCACCTGTTCTACCTTGAGCTTGCTGCGGCCGTAGGGGGAGACGGGGGCCTTCTTTTCGTCTTCGGTGATGGGGATTTTGTCGGGGTCGCCGTAGATGGCGCAGGTGCTGGAGAACACAAATCGGCTGACGTTCGCCTCGCGCATGGCCTCGAGCACGTTGACGGTGGTGGCGACGTTGTTGTGGTAGTACATCAGCGGCTTCTCGACGCTTTCGCCCACGTAGGCGTACGCCGCGAAGTGCATGACGGTGTCGATCTTGTAGTCGCGCAGGGCGCGGACGAGCGTGGCGCGGTCGTTCAAATCCGCGATGACGGCGGGCACCTTGAGGATGTCCACGACCTCTTTATGTCCGCGGGAAACGTTGTCATAAATGACCGGCGAATGGCCGGCTTGCTTGAGCCGCTTGACGGTATGCGACCCGATGTATCCCGCTCCTCCGGCAACCAGCACGTTCATGTCGGCTCTCCTTGGTTCTTCCACTTGAGTCGGCGTGGAGTATAGGGAGAGGAGCGGGGGAGGGGAATCGGCGAATCGCGGCGCGGCCCGCGCTCTCCGCGCGGCCAAACTCTTCGCGCGGTTAAGGCTGTTCGACCGCAACAGTTTAGCCGCTCCGCTTGCGGGGCGTTTGTCTTTCGCTGGCGCGAAACGCGCCCCGCAAGCGGGGCGGCTAAACGGTAGAACTCGGGCGGGCTTTGGCAGCGTGAAACGCTGTAAACACGGACCCGACCTCACCGGGCTTTGGACATGCAGCGAGCAGCAACGCGGCCTACCGCAACGCAAAGACAAATGGAATCGTCACCACGGAATCGATCGGCCTGCCGCGATAAATTTCGGGGGAGAAATGGGCCTGCCGCACTGCGGCGACGGCGGACTGGACGAGGTGGGGGTAGCCGGGGTCTTGGACCACTTCGATGCGGCCGATGCCCCCGTCCATGCGGATTTCGACGGCGAGCCTGACCATGCCCTGTTCGCCGGCACGACGCCAGCTTTCGGGATAGGCGGGCGAAGGAAGGGAGCGGTCGAGAAGCCCGGCGGGGACGCCGGCGATGCCCGAATCGTCGGGCCCGCCTCCGCCGGTTGCGCCCCCGTTGCCGGGGGAATGGGGGGCCGACTGGCCCGCCGGTCCGGTGCCGCCAGGCACGGCGGACGGGGCGGGGTGGTCGTTCGATTTGCCGGGCGCGCCGGGGCGGGCCGTGCGCGGGGCCGGGCCGGCAGTGTCGCTTGCGCTGGCGGCGGCCCAGTCGGCGGGGTTTTGAGATTGCGATGGATCGGGGCCGGGTGAGGGGGCCGGGGCGTATGCCGCGGATTCCACCGAGCGGGCGGAGTCCGCGTCCATTCGATCTTCCACTTGGGCAAGGCTCTGCGGCAAGGCCATCGGCTGATCGGAAGACGGGCTTGCCGGGCCGCCATCTGGCAGCGCGACCAACCCCGGCAGGCCCGGCCGGGCGACGACGCCTCCCTGGGCTCCGCCGCCCAAGGCGAAGTGCAGTTCGGGCGGGGTGTCGTGGAGATAGGTCCGGACGAAGATTACTGCCGCCACGGCCACGGCACCGTGTACGAGCAACGACGCGCCCCATGCGACAGCCGCGGAGGAAACCATAAACGGCCCCAAGCGCATGCGTTCGTGACGCTTACGCCGCGGGGCCTTGGGAGAAGGTTGGGGGATGAAATCATCGTCCATGGACATCGCCCAACATACTCTACGCGAACGCGGCCACGATGTGCAGAATTAACCCACCCCTCAGCCGCGACTGATGACCGGAAGGGCGGCGACGTCCACCACGCCATGCTGGCTGGTGAAGGTGAGGGTCATGCCGCCGCCGGATTGCTGTTGCGAGACGCCGCCGATGTTGTGGTCGCCGGTGTCGTAGACCCAGACATTTCCGCCAAGGTCCACCGCAAGTCGGCGAGTCGCGGGGAACCAGGCGTAGCGGAGATTGTTTTGGCCGCCGGAGGTGGCGGGGGCGCCAAGGTCGCCGGGCCACCATTGGGCGCCTTGGTTCCAGGCAAGGCTCGTGGAGGCGCTGCCTCGCGCCGGCGCGGGGGCTTGGATGTCGCCCGAGCGGACGCGCTGAGCGATGTCGGTACAGACAAAGTCCACGCGGGCCTTGAGGGCGTGATTGAACATGTCGCCGGCCATGATCATCCCGGGCATCCACTGGCCCATTCCGCCGAACTCGGGGACGTTGAATTGCACCTGCCCGCCGCCCGTGGCGAGCAGGCCGCGAACGAGCTGGGCGGCGGAGGATTCGCTGAGATTGTGTCGGCGGGCGATTTCCTGAATCTGCTGGTCCAAAGTTTCCATTGTTGTCCTCATGCTAACTGAATTGACTTCACAAAGACCACAGAGGCCACAAAGAGCACAGAGAAAAATTCTGCATTGCATTTCTCTGTGCTCTTTGTGGCCTCTGTGGTCTTTGTGCCAAAGTTCCAATGCGCAGACACGGGCGGGCCGCCCGTGCCACGGGATGTTGTTACAGCAACTCTTCGAGCTCCGTCACTAATCGGTCGAAATATGCCAGGGCCGTGTTTACGGCGGCCGGAGTTTCCATGTCTACGCCGGCGTCGCGGAGTAGATCCAGCGGGTATTTTGAGCTGCCGGCTTTTAGGAAGCCGAGGTAGTCGTTGAGTTCTTGTTTGCCGCCGTTGGTGACGCGCTCGCTGAGGGCGATCGCGGCACTCAGGCCCGTGGCGTATTTGTAGACGTAGAAGGCCCGGTAGAAGTGGGGGATGCGGAGGCACTCCAATTCCAGCTCGGCGTCGATCCTGAAGTTAGGGCCGAAGTAGAGGTCGAGGAGTTTGCGGTACTCGCGGCGGAGGGTGTCCACCGTCAGCGGCTCGCCGCGTTCGACGAGGGCGTGGGTGATTTTCTCGAACTCGGCGAACATGGTCTGGCGGATGATCGTGCCGCGGATGCCGTCGATCTGGCGGTTGATCAGGTACGCGCGCTCGCGGGCGTCCTTCGCCTTTTCCATGAGGTGACGCGCGAGAAGCTGTTCGTTAAACGTGCTGGCCACCTCGGCAACGAAGATGGTGTAGTTCCAGTATTGGAACGGCTGGTTCCGCGCGGAATAGAAGCTGTGCATCGAGTGGCCGGCCTCGTGGGCGAGGGTGAAGACGTGGTCGAGCACGTCCGGCTGGTAGTTCATCATGATGTAGGGCGAGCCGTCGAAGCTGCCGTAGCTGAACGCGCCGCTCTGCTTGCCGGCGTTGGGGTAGCGGTCGGACCAGCGGTCGGTGGTCAGGCCGCGTTCGAGCGCGCGGGTGTATTCCTCGCCAAGGGGAGCAAGCGATTTCACCACGGTCTTCACGGCGTTGTCCCAGGTCGTGCGTTTCTCCAGATCGGAGAGAATGGGAACGTACGTGTCGTACTGGTGAATGTCGGCGAGCTTCATCTTCCGCCGGCGAAGATCGTAATAGCGATAGACCGCAGGCAGGTTGGCGTGAACGGAGTTGATCAGATTGTCATACACACTGACCGGCACGCGATCGGCGAAGAGCGCCGATTCCAGCGCGCTAGGATACCGGCGGGCGCGGGCGTAATAGACGTCGCGCTGCACCGAACCATTCAATGACGCGGCCATTGAATTCTTGTGGCCATCGTACTGCGCGTAATACTTGTGAAAGGCTTCCTTGCGCACTCGCCGCGAGGGGGAATGGAGGAATGCGGAGAAGGAGGAATGGCCCAGCTCGATCTTCTCTCCCTTCTCATTGCGGACCGTGCCCCATTTCAAGTCGGCGTCGTTGAGCTGGCGGAAGATCTGGTTCGAGGCCTCGCTCATCTGGCCCTGCATCGCCAGCAGATGCTCCTCGGAATTGGTCAGCGTGTGCTCGCGGTAGCGCAGGATGCGCTCCAGCGCCAGCTTCCATTCCTTCAGCTCATCGGATTGCAGGAAGTTCTCAATCGCCTTCGGCGGGATCGCCATGATCTCCGGACGGATGAAGCTGGAAAGCTCGGCGGCTTTCGTCGAGGCGTGCTGGTAGCGCCCCTTCATGCGCTGGTAATCGCTGTTGCCCTGATCCTCGGCGGATTTGAGGAAGGCGTAAACGCCCAGCCGCTCGCCGGCCCGGTCGATCGCGGCGTCGAAGTTGAGGCAGTCGGCCAGCGTGCGTGCGCCGTCGGCGAGCGTGCCGCGGAATTTCTCGTAGCCGGGGAGCAGCTCTTCCCACGTCGTGAATGCGGCTTCCCACTGGGCATCCGTCTTGAACAGCGTGCCCAGGTCCCATTGGTCCGACTCTTTTACACGGCCGCGCGGGGGGAGGGTTTTTGTCTTGGTCATGGATTCTCGAATGATAAGAGGAAGCGGGGGGACGAACCACAGAGGACGCACCAG
>JAQGHP010000148.1 GCA_028288775.1 Phycisphaerales bacterium
ACGTGGCCGGCAGACGCGGCCCGGTGGCTGGAGCGGATGGGTTTGCGAAGAAGTGAGGGTTCGCGAAGACGCAAGGCGACACAAGGTTCGGACCCTACGAAGGCAAGTATGCCTGCCCCTTCCTTAGAGGACAATCACAATCAACGTCTGATCGCGAGGCTGGCAACCACCGCCGTAAGCTCCGTCGGCTCTACGGGCTTTGCAACGTGCGTCTGATACCCGGCCCGCAGAGCGCGGGTCCGGTCTTCGGCCCGCGCGAATGCCGTCAGGGCGGCGGCGGGCGTCTTGCCGCCGTCTTCCGCTCCTAGCGCCCGCACTTTTCGGATAAATTCGTAGCCGTCCTCGTCGGGCATTCCTATGTCGCTGACGATCATGTCCGGCCGTTCCTTCAACACCAGATCCAGCGCCTCCCGGGCCGATGCCGCGAGAATGACTTTCGCGCCGCAGTCTTCGAGGACGCGCTTGAGGAGATTTCGCGCGTCCGGCTCGTCATCCACCGCCAGCACCGTGATCCCTTTCAGCGAAGGGTTATCGATCGTGGGCGCGGTCAGCATGAAGCTCCGGGGGTGCTCCCGGCGGTGCTCGGCCTCCGATGCGTTGACCACCATCATCGGCAACTCGATACAGAAGGTCGAACCCTGCTTCTCGCCCGGGCTCTTGGCCCGGACCTTGCCGCCGTGCAGCTCGATGAGATGTTTGACGATCGACAGGCCCAGCCCCAGTCCGCCGTGCCGGCGGGTGGTGGACGCGTCGGCCTGGCGGAACCGCTCGAAAAGATGCGGCAGGAACTCGGGCTTGATCCCCTGGCCGTTGTCGATGACGCACACTTCCAGGTGGCTGTTCACCCGCTCCAGGCTCACCTGCACTGTGCCGCCCTTGGGCGTGAACTTGATCGCGTTCGAGAGCAAGTTCCAGAAGCACTGCTGCAGCCGGTTCGGGTCGCCGCGTACCGGCCCGGCCAGAGGGTCCAGCACCACTTGTAGGCGAATTTGCTTTGCGTCGGCGGACAACCGCACCGACGCCACGGCCGCCTTCACCACCTCCTGCAGGTCCACCCGCTGCACGTCCAGCCGGATCTTCCCGGAGATGATCCGGCTCATGTCCAGCAGGTCCTCGATCAACTGCGTCTGCACCCGTGTGTTCCGCTCGATGACCTCAAGGCCTTCGGTAAGCTCCTCGTCGCGATGATCGCGGGTTCGCAGGATCTGCGACCAGCCCAGGATCGCGTTCAGCGGCGTGCGCAGTTCGTGGGAGAGGGTCGCGAGGAATTCGTCCTTCATCAGGCTGACCCGTTCGGCTTCGGTGCGGGCCGTTCGCTCCGCCGCGAGCAAGTGCTCCCGCTCTTGGGCAGCGCGCTTCACGTCCTCATAGAGCCGGGCGTTGTCGATCGCGACGGCCGCCTGGGCCGCGACGCCCCGCATCACCCGCTCCGTGCGTTCCGTGAACACGCCGACTTCCGGGTGCCCGAAAAAGAGGCCGCCTATCACCTCGCCCGAGCGCGATATCACCGGCACGGCCAGGTAGCTGCGCACCGGCAGATGGCCGCGCGGCATTCCGCGGTGGGGCGTCATCGTCCCGTACCGCGGGTCCTGCGTGATGTCCGCGGAGCGGACAACGCCTTCGCCGCGGAATGTCGGATTGAACACGGGGGTGTTGCGCGGCAGCCCGAACTTTTCGAACGCGTCGCGCGGGGCCCCCGAGAGCGTAAAGAGAACGAATGATTCCCCCTGCTGGTTGACGACGTTATAGAAGAACGCGCCGAACCGTGCGCCGCTCAACTGTGTCGCCGCGTCGGTGACCGATTGCACCAGCGATTGCAGGTCGAGCTGGGAGGCGATGCTGGCCCCCGTTTTGTTCAGGAGCTCCAGGACGCGGGTCTCGTCCCGTAGCGCCTCCTCCGTTCGCTTTTGTGTCGTAATGTCGCGCGCGATCTTCGAAGCTCCGACAAGGTTCCCGGCGGCATCCTTGATCGGAGAAATAGACAGTGAAATATCCAACGGCGTTCCGTCCTTCCGGACGCGAATCGTCTCGTAATGTTGAACCCGTTCGCCGCTCTTCAACCTTTGCAGAATCACCGCCTCTTCATTGACCCTGTCCGGAGGCATCAGGATGGTGATGGACTTGCCGGCCACCTCTTCGGCGGCATAGCCGAACATCCGCTGGGCGCCTTTATTCCACGTGATGATGATCCCCTCGAGCGTCTTGCTGATGACGGCGTCGTCGGACGACTCGACCACGGCCGCCAAACGGGCGCGCAGTTCCTCTTCCCGCTTGCGCTCCGTGATGTCGTGGACCGTGCCGATGAGGTTGATGCAGGTCCCGTCGCTGTCGAAGATCGGCGTCACCGACACCAATCCGACTTTCCTGCCCGAAGGGTACTCGGACGTTTCCTCCCACCGCACCGTCCGCTTTTCGCGAATGGCGGTCGCGTAGTTATCGAGAACCATTGAACAAGACGGCTCGGGGATGATCTCTTGAACGACTTTGCCAACCACCTGCTCGGCCGTGAGCCCGGTCACCGCCAGGAACGCGGGGTTCACCGACAGAAAACGGAACCGCCCGCCCGGTTCCGCCCCGAGGTAGAAGATCACGTCGGAGACGTTGCCGTAGATCAGCGACAGTTCGCGTTCGCGGACCTGCAGCGCCTCGGCGGCGCGTTTGCGTTCCGTGATGTCCTCGATGACGCCGATAAACTGCGTCGGCTGGCCGGCCGCGTCTTTTAGCAGCGTGACTGTCGCGAAGCTCCAGACGCTCGACCCGTCCTTCCGGACAAAGCGCTTTTCGTACGCGAACTCGGTAATTTCCCCGGCGACGAGCTGCTGCGACTGATCCCGCGCTCGTTGCCGGTCGTCCGGGTGGGTGACGTCCAGAAAGGTAAGGTGTTGGAGTTCGGCGAACGAGTAGCCGACGATTTCGAGGAACCGCCGGTTCACCTGCTCGAACCGCCCGTCCAAACCCGCGACGGCGAATCCAATGGCGGCCTGGTTGAACACGGCGCGGAGCCGTTCCTCGCTTTGGCGCAGGGATTCCTTGGCCTCGATCAACTCCTGCTCCGCCCGCAGACGGGCGGCCAGGATGCTGTCGGCGTTCTGAAGGGCCACGGACCGCAGCAAGGGTTCCTCGTCCGGCTTCTGCTGCACTAATTACCTCCGAGCAGTTTTACAGCAAGCGCGGTGCCGAGAACGCGGGAGCGTATCTTGGCGAACGCCGTCTCGCGCGTTGTCGTCGTGTCGTCGCAGAAGGGGGAGAACCCGCAGTCGTCGCAGGTGCCCAGGCGCTCGACGGGAATGTACCGGGCGGCTTCCAGCACCCGGTCGCGAACCTCCTCGGGCGTCTCCACGCGGGGGTCGATCGGCGAAACGACGCCCGCGAAGACGCGCTGGTCCGCCTTCATGTGATCCCGGATGATCTTGAGCACGCGCACCGGATCCTTCTCGCCGGCAAGCGCAATGTAGAAGTTCCCCGCCTTCAGCTTGAATAAGCTCGGCAGCAGTTCGGCGTAATCGACGTCGCCGCTGTGGGTCGAATCGCGGTCGCTGCCCGGGCAGGTGTGGACGCCGATGCGCCGGCACTCGTCGGCTGAAAATCGGGAGAGCGCGAGATTGTTCAGGTCGATGAAGCTATGCAGAAGTTTGCCGGTGGGGTCGATCTTCACCGCCAGGCGGCCTTCCGTGAAGTCGATCTGCACCTTGTGCGCCCCCTTGTGCAGGCAACTGCGAATCTCGGTCTCGTGCTCGTGCAGCAGATCATTGAGGAATTGATCGCGCGGGTAGCCGGGAATTTCTTCAGCCGGGTACATCAGGCTCAAGGCCGAGGGGGAAATGACAGCCTGTTTCACGGGCACATGGGCGTACCGCATCGCAACATCCAGATAGCTGTCGGCATGCCGCCGGTAGCGGAAGGGGCCCGCAGTGAGCCGGGGCATCCGGCGGACGTGCCCGGCCGAAAATGGAATCTTAAACCCGTCGGGCGCGGTGTTCGGCAGTCCGTGTACACAGTACGTCCAGAAATTGTGGTACTTCCGCTGCTCCCCGTCGGTAATGACGGGCGAGCCGGTCGCTTCGAATTGCTCAATCGTGTCGCGAATCGCCTCTTCGTAAAGCGGCTTAAGCCCCGGGTCATTCTCACCACGCGCCGCGATCGCCTCGATGAGACGGAGCGGCCTTGGAATGCTCCCGATGGGCTCGGTCGGTACGATCATATCGAAGATATTAATATTGGAAACCGGCGTTGCAATCGCCCCATCCCCTGCGTTTCGACTTCGCAGGGACCACTCAAGATCAAATATAGACTCAACCTTTTCGCCGGGTGCGGGTTCGGGGGGTGGAGTATGAAAGTCGCAATGGATGAGTCTGGTGCCGGAATCAAGTCTGCCCGGTGGGAGGCTGCGGGGGTGGGCCCCGCAGGGCGGTGGCTGCGGCGGCCGTTGCGTCGCGCAGCCCACGCGTGCCCGGCACTTCCCCCTCGCGCCGCTCGTGCGGCGGGAGAACGTAACGGCCCGTTAGACGCCGGATCACCACATAGAATACCGGGGTCAGGACCAAACCGAAGAACGTCACCCCGAGCATGCCGAAGAAAACGACCGTCCCCAGCGCGTGCCGCATCTCTGCGCCTGCGCCGGTGGCGATGACCAGCGGCACGACGCCCAGGATGAACGCGAAGCTGGTCATCAGGATCGGCCGCAGGCGCAGCCGCGCGGCTTCCAAGGCGGCGTCGAATGCGTTCTTCCCCTGGTGCTGCTGCTGCGTGGCAAATTCCACGATCAACACCGCGTTCTTGGCCGACAGCCCGGCCAGCACCACGAACCCGATCTGCGTAAAGATGTTATTGTCCATGTGGCGCAGCATGACCCCGGCGATCCCACAAAGAAGGCACATGGGCACGATCAGGATGATGGCCGTGGAGAGCGCGAAGCTCTCGTACTCGGCGGAGTGGGTGAGGAAAACGAACAGGATGCACAGCGGGAAGATGTAGAGGGCCGTATTCCCGGCGGCCCTTTCCTGAAAGGCCAGCTCCGTCCATTCGTAGCCGTAACCGGGGGGGAGCGTGTTCGTGGCCAGCCGCTCCATCTCGGCGATCGCCTGACCGGTGCTGATTCCCGGCGACGCCACCCCGTTGATCTCCGCCGAGCGGTACAGGTTGTAGCGGTTGATCCGGTCGGGCCCGGTCGTGTCGCGCACGGTAATGACCGCGCCCAGTGGCACCGTCTGCCCGGCGGCGTTGCGCGTGCGGAACTCGGTGATGTCGGAAGCACGCACGCGTGAGCGCGCCTCGGCCTGCGCTATCACGCGGTACGTGCGGCCCAGAAAATTGAAATCGTTGATGTAAAGGCTGCCGAGGAGCGTCTGCAGTGTTTGGAAGACGTCGGAGATCCGCACGTTCTGCGTCTTCAACTGCGTCCGGTCGATGTTCACGTAAAGCTGCGGGACGTTGGGGCGGAAACTTGAAAACAGCCGCGTGAGCTGTGGATCGCGCTGCGCCGCGGCCAGGAGATCATCCGTAACGGCCCCCAATTCCTGCGGCGTGCGCAGGCCGGTGAGGTCCTGGACCTGGAGGCGGAAGCCCCCGGCTGTCCCGATGCCGCGGACCGGCGGGGGCGGGAGCACCAGGGCATAACCCTCCTGCACCTGCGAGTACGCGGCGGAGAGTCTGCCGAGGACCGCTCCGCCCGACAATTCGGGGTGCCCATTGCGCTGCTCGAATGGATCGAGGATGATGAACATCGTTCCCACGTTGGACTGATTGGTGCCCGTCAGAACTGAATACCCCGTGACCGCAAACGTGTCGTGCACGCCCGGCAGATCGCGCGCGGTTTTGGCCATCCGCTGAAGCACCGCATCCGTGCGGTCGAGCGACGCGGCATCGGGCAGCTGAAGGTTCACGAGCAGATATCCCAGATCCTGCTGCGGGATGAATCCCGTCGGCACTTTGCGGAACGCCAGGTACGTCAGACAGAGCAGCCCGCCGTAGACTAGCAGCGCCACGGCGCTGTAGCGCAGCACGTACCGCTCGGCAAAAACGTAAGCGGACGTGGTCCGCTCCAGCCCGCGGTTGAAGAGCCGGAAGAACCACCCGAACAGCAGACCCAGCAGCCGCGTGAGCGGGTCGCCCCGGCCGTGGCGCGGGCGCAGCAGCAGCGCGCCCAGGGCCGGACTGAGGGTCAGAGAGTTGAACGCGGAGAGCAGTGTCGAGATGGCGATGGTGAGGGCGAACTGCCGGTAGAACTGCCCCGTGATCCCGCTGACGAACGCGACCGGCACGAACACCGCCGACAGGCCGAACGCGATCGCGATGACCGCGCCGGTCACCTCGTCCATCGCGCGGTACGCGGCTTCCCTCGGGGCCAGGCCTTTTTCCAGCCAGCGCTCGATGTTCTCCACCACCACGATCGCGTCATCGACCACGATGCCGATGGCCAACACCATGCCGAACAGGGACAGGGTGTTCAGTGAGAAGCCCATCGCCTTCATCACGGCGCAGGTCCCGATGAGTGAGACGGGAATCGCCAGCAGCGGGATGAGCGTGGCGCGCCAGTTTTGGAGGAAGACCAGCACCACCAGCACCACCAGCGCCAGCGCCTCGAAAAGCGTCCGCACCACGTCGCGGAGGCTCTCGCGCACGAACGTGGTCGTGTCGTAAGGGATCGTGTACTCGAGCCCGGGCGGCCAGCTCGCGGAGGCGCGCATCTCCTTCATTCGCGCGTAAATGGCGTCGGCAGTTTCGATCGCGTTGGAGCCGGGGAGCTGAAAAATCGGGATGCCGACCGAAGGCCGGCCGTTGGTGTAGGCGTTCAGGTTGTAGTCGGCGGCACCCAGCTCGGTGCGGGCGATGTCGCCCACGCGGACGACCTGCCCGCTCTGGCCGGTCTTGACGATGATGTCGGCGAACTGCTTCGGGTCCGTCAGCCGTCCCTGCGCGTTGACGGTGAGCTGAAAATCCGCCGCCCCGGGCGGCAGCGGCGGCCCGCCCACGGTGCCCGCGGCCACCTGCACGTTCTGCTCCTGCACCGCCTGCACCACGTCGCCCACCGTCACCCCGCGCACCCCCATCGGCTGCGGGTCGAGCCACAGCCGCATTGAATAATCGCGCTGGCCGAAAAGCGTGATGTCCCCCACGCCCGGCAGCCGGGCCAGCGGGTCGCGCACCTGCAACAGCGCGAAGTTGCTGATATAGAGCGAGTCGTAGCGGTTGTCCGGCGAGAAGAGCTGCACCACCAGCGTGATGTCGGGCGAAGCCTTGCGTACCGTGATCCCCAACGCCCGCACATCGGCGGGCAACTGCGGCTCGGCCATCGCCACGCGGTTCTGCACCTGCACCTGCGCGATGTCAAGGTTCGTCCCCAGCTTGAACGTGACGGTAAGCCGCATGCTCCCGTTGTTCCCGCACTGGCTCGACATGTAGAGCATGTTCTCGACGCCGTTGATCTGCGTCTCGATCGGCGTGGAGACCGTGTCCGCGACCACCTGCGCGTTAGCGCCCGGATAGGTGGCCGTCACCGTCACCGTCGGCGGCGCGATCTCCGGGTACTGCGCGATCGGCAGCGTGTACATCGCGATGAGCCCGACGATCACCATGACGATCGCGATCACCCCGGCAAAGACGGGACGGTCGATGAAAAAATGAGCGAACCTCATGGGGCGCTCCCCCGCGTGGCCGGTCGAGTGCTGGCGGCCGGGGCGGTGGCCGGCCGGGTCTGCGTCGTCGGCGCGTCCGGCGCTTGCAGGTTGGGGTCTTCGACCGGCGGGAGCGCATCGGGCGAAATCGGCTGCTCCGTCGGCGCGACCTTCGAACCCGGCCGCGCCTTCTGCTGCCCGTTGATGATCACGCGGTCCTGCTCGCTCACCCCACTCTCGATCGCGCGCAGCCGCCCGAACAGAGCGCCGGGCGTCACCGTGCGCCGCTCGACCGTGTTGTCGGGACCGACGACGAGCACGAACTTGAGGTTCTGGTCCACGCCGATCGCCACGTCGGGCAGCAACAGCGCGGGATACCGCCCGGTGCCCGGGACGCGCACGCGGACGAAGAAGCCCGGCAGAAGCGTGTGGTCGGGGTTGGCGAACACACCGCGCACGCGGATCGTGCCGGTGCCGGGGTCGATCCGGTTGTCGATGAAGTCGATGACCCCCGCGTGCGGGAAAGTCGTCTCATTCGAGAGCTGCATCAGGACCGTCACGCGGCTTTCGCGGGCGCTGGCGCGCCGCTTTTCCCGCGTCAGCCGCTGGTATTTCAGCACGGCCTGCTCGTTGACGTCGAAGTAGCAGTACATCGGGTCGATCGACTCGATCGTGGTCAGGAGCGTCGCCTGCCCGGCGCCGCCGTTCACGAGGTTCCCCGGCGTCACGAGTTTGCGCCCGACGCGGCCCAGGATCGGCGCGACGACGCGGGTCCATTCCAGATCGAGCCGCGCCGCCTCGACCGCCGCGTTCGCGGCCTGAAGGGCGGCGTTCGCCTGGTCCGACGCGGATTTCACATTTTCGTAATCTTGCGCCGAAACCGACTGCTGCTGGCGAAGCAGCGTGTACCGCTGAAGCTGATCCGCGGCCAGTGTCGCCTGCGCCTGTGCCTTGGCCGCATCGGCAAGCCGGGCATTCAGCGCCGCCTGAAACGGGCGCGGGTCGATGACGAAGAGCAAATCCCCCCGGTTGACAACCGCCCCTTCGGTAAACGGCGCGGACTCGATGAACCCGCTGACCCGCGCCGCCACGTTCACCGTTTCAGGCGCCGCCGTCATCCCGGTATATTCGTCCCACTCCACCACGTCGTGCCGCACCGGCCGCGTCACCGTAACCGCCGCCGGCGGCGGCCCGCCCGCCGGCCCAGCGCCACGATCACAACCCGTAATCCAAGCCGCCCCAACGAGCGCAACTAGGAGGGCAATTAGAGCCGAATTGAGGAGAACGCCGCCTCCGCACGTCGCCCCCACATCCCTGAAGGTGTGTTGCCGCCTCCAGGGAATCAGTCGACTCATCAGCGCATTACGCATGGCACCGCCGGCCGGCGAGCAGACTCAGGCACGCCCACAACGGGACAAACCCATGAGCCGCCAGCCGATCAACACATGCCATGCCGCCGCAACTGAACCAAAGCCAGAAAATCCCCGACCCGGCGTGCCGGACGAGGTACTTCCGGAGGGAGAGGGCAGGACTTCGGCAAGCTCAGCCGAGCAGGTGCGGGGCCGAGTATGAAGACGTGTTAATAGGCATAACGCTTCCGGTAGGGTCCGCACTGCGGACCGCCCCCGGCTGCGGGCGCAAGCGTGGTCCGTGGTGCGGACCCTACATCATTTGCGGTGGAATCGGCAATCAAGCGCAACCCGACGTTCCGCCCCTCACCCTAACTGTCTCCCCCGGCTACGAGGGAGAGGGGACCGGAGCGCCAGCCAGTGTTGTAGTGTTAATTCTCAGATTTCTTGGGGTGAATCTACACTGCTTTCCGCATAAGGGGGGTGGAAGAACGATCTGTAATCACCTCACCGGCGGAACGACTCTTGGGGTTTCCACCTCCATGGGGCTGGGTTGGGACGTCGGCGCGCCCGGCGGGGGGAGGGGAGAATCGGGGCGGGGGAGGCGGCCGATCGAACGCTGGAGCTGCAAGTAGAACAGCTTGTAGTTGAACTCCTCGTTGGCAAGGCTTAGCTGCGAAGCGAGCAACTGGTCCTGGGCGGTCAGCACGTCGAGGTTTGTCGCGAGGCCGGCGGTGTAGGTTTGGCGGGCCTGGCGGTACGCCTCCTGAGCCGCGGCAACTTCGATGCGCAGTTCGACGACCCGGAGGTTGCTGGACTTCATGTTCTCGTAAGCCGTGCGAACCTGCTCGGAAACCAGCCGTCGCGTATGCGTCGCGTTCAGCCACGCCTGACGGAGCTGCGACCAGGCCGTCCGCACGTTCGCGTCGATCTGGCCGGCGGTGAAGATCGGCACGTTAAGCTGCACGATTCCGGCCCATTCGCTGAACGTGGGGAAGGTTTCCTTGTGCAGGAAGTAGTCGACGTTGAGCGTGACGGAGGGGTAATACTGGCCGATGGCGGCGTTGACGTTCTGGCGGTTGGCCTCGATCGCCGCCTCGGCGGCCTGGATGTCCTGGCGCGTGGACTCGGCGATGCGCAGGCTCTCGTCGGCGGAGGGAAGATCGTTAGGCACGGCCAACCGGTCGGCCAGCGGGGCGTCCTGCACCGGCGCGTCGACGAGAAAGGCGAGCATGATCCGCCCGTCGCGGACGTTGTTCTGCGCCTGGATGAGCTGCACGCGCGTGGCGGCGGCGGTGGCCTCCGTCTGGGCGACGTCAAGAGGCCGGGCCACGCCGGCCCGCTGCCGGCCTTCCATGTCGCGCACCCGCGCGTTCTGCACGTCCGTCGAATTGAGCAGCACCTTCACCGACCGCTCGGCGGCGAGGATCGTGTAATACGTCTGCGCGACGTTGAGCAATGTCGTCTGCTGGAGGTCCAGAAGCTGCGCCTTGCGCTGCTCGATGGTGAAGCCGACGGCCTGGTAGGTGTAGTAGTCCTGGAAGCCGTTGAAGACGTTGTAGCGGCCGGTGATGGGGGCGTCGGTGACGCCTTGTTTCACGGGGGCACCGGTGAAGGATCTGCCGCGTTTGTCGACCCAGCTATAGGTGGGTGCGAAGCTGATGGTGGGCAGGAAGGTGCTGAAGGCGCGTTCCTTGTTGATCAGCGCCTGGAGGTAATCTTCGCCGCCGGAGGCGAGGATCTCGTCATTGCGGTTGGCCAGAAGCAGGGCGGCTTCGAGCGTCAGCGGCTCCGGGGAGGTGTAGGTGAACTTCGGGGGATTTTTGCCGTCGAGCACTTTGCGGTACTTCGCGACTTCCTTCTTCTGATCGACGACGCACCCGCCGGTAAGAATGCCGACGAGGGCCAGTGTCACGGTGAGGAACGAATGCGATCGGATTCGGTCGGAACGGTTCATTGCGATTCCCTTATATGCAACCTGAAGCTTTCAATTCGCGGCGGAAGAGGTTTAACCGCCCAGGCGCCAAGACACCAAGAATTCAAACACGAGGTATCAGCTCATCTCCGTTTCGCGTTCTCAGCCTTGCCGTCATGGAGCCTTGACGGTTCATTTCTTCTCAAGAAGCCGCTTTTCTGGCGGCGGGCCGGTCGGCGGCCAGGCCGCGGGTGAGGAGCTTGACGATCTGGCCCGCGGCGGTTTTTTCGTCGATGCCCTTGGGGCCGAAGAGCATCAGGGAGCGCACCATGCCGGGGATGCACAGAGCCGTAAGCTCGGGGCGCGGGTCGGACAACTCGCCGAGGGCGACGCCGGCGCGGATCGTTCGCTCGATCAGCTCCGTCAATTCGCGGCACTTACCGTCCCACGCGCCCTTCGCCCGGATTTTGGCGGCACCCACGGTGCGCAACAGCTCATACAAGTGCGGATGTTGATATGAGTATGCGACGAGTTCATGGACGATGCGCTCGAGCCGCATGGCGGCGGAACAGCCCGTGACGCACGGACGCCGCACGGCCGACGCCGCAATGCGCCTCGGATGGGCGAAACCATTTCTGAGTCCTGGCTTCGACGCTACCGGGCCTGCCGAAGTCTGGCTCCTGGCGCTGCCCCCACATTCATCCAACTGCGCGTTCAATCGATCCACGAGCTGGGCGAATCCTTCGTACGTCAGCGTAAAGTAAAGGTCTTCCTTGCTGTCGAAGTAGACGTAGAGCGTCCCCTTGCCCACGCCCGCGGCGGCGGCGATATCGTCGAGGCGCACTTTGTGGAACGGCCGCGCCGCGAACATCTTCGCGGCGGCGGACGTGATATGCCTGCGTTTCTGCTCGTTGGGAACCTGCATCGTGTGCCACAGCCGCCCGGCTGCGTCTCTCACATTTGCCCAGGAAGCTACACAGCCGAGGGCGGCCTTGCCACATGCCGGGCATGTCTATGCCGCTCGGCATACGGCGGGGTCGAAGTTGCTACGGCGGATGAGTCGGCCTATACTCGCCGGCAAAACCGACTCAGCAGTCAGCATTGCGGACGGTATTGTAGGGGCGCTAACGATCGAGTCAATAAACCGGCCGCGACGATAAAGTATCCCTATGAGAAACACCATCAAACCTAGGCCGCGCCTCGCATCCGCCCGTGCCGCGGGGACCATTTTGCTCGGTGCCGCGCTGCTCGCCGGCGGATGCACCAAGAAGGACCCGCCTGCGCAGCAGGCCAAAAAGGTCGAAGACCTGGCCGTGCCGGTGATCCTGCGGCCGGCGAAGATCGAATCCGTGCAGCGCAACGTCGAAGTCGTCGGAACCCTTTTCGGCGACGAGGACACCACCATCTCCAACAAGGTCCCGGGAAAAGTGATCGCCATCTATCACGACGTCGGCGACCGCGTAAAGCCCGGCGAGCCTTTGGCGCAGCTCCTCCGGCAGGACTACCAGCTAGCCGTCAACCAGAAGCAGCGGGCGCTCCAGGAGATGCTGATTAAGCTGGAGACGGACAAGGTTCCGCCGGCCGATTTCGACGTGTCGAATTTGCCCGCCGTGCGCAAGGCCCGGCTGGAGATGGGCAATGCCTCGGCGAAGTACGAACGCGGAAAGACATTGCACGATCAGCAGCCGCCCCTCTTAAGTGATCAGGATTTTTCCGACCTCACGACCGCGCGGGACGTGGCGAAGAGCACGTACGACGTGGAGCTTCAGACGGCGCGGACGCTGGTGGGTGAAGCGCGGACGCGCGACGCGGACGTCGCGGTGGCGCAGCAGGCGCTGGACGACACGCAGGTGCGCACGCCGCGGCCGGCGTCCGTCTACGACGCGGAGCAGACGCCGGACCTTTACATGAAGAAGGGCCACACGTACCTGGTCGCGAGCCGCATGGCGTCGGTGGGGGAGTTGAAGCCGACGATCACTGCGATGTTCCGGCTGGTGGACGACGACGTGGTGAAGCTCAAGGCCAACGTACCCGAGCGCTATGTGCCGGAGATTCACGAGATCGGGCAGGAGGCCGACGTCTTTATCGAAGCCTACGGCAACAAGGCGTTCGAGGGGAAAGTCGCGCGGATCAACCCGCAGGTGGACCCGCAGAATCGCACGTTCCAGGTGCAGATCGACGTACCGAACGCCAAGCACCAGCTTCCGCCGGGCGCTTTCGCGCGGGCGCTGGTGAAGACGCACGTGGACGAGCGCGTGATCTTCGTCCCGCAGGAAGCGGTCGTGAGCTTCGCGGGGGTGAACAAGGTGTTCACGGTAAAGGACAACAAGGCCGTCGAGATCGGCGTCGATCTGGGCGACCGTCGCGGCGACTGGATCGAAGTGACGGCCGGACTGACGGGTACCGAACTCGTAGCCGTGAAGGGGACGAGCAAGCTGGCGACCGGCGTGCCGGTGATTGTTGAGCAGCCGCTTGCGCCGACGACGCGGGCGGTGGCGGGTGCCGCTGAATGAAGCCGGGCATTCATGAAGAGACGCGGGGACAAGGTGACGCGGGGACGCGGAGAGGGAGAAGACGATTGCAAAGTGCAAAATGCAAATTGGCGGAAAGGACGGGGTTGGGACCGCTCCTCAATTTGAAATTTCGAATTTCAGATTTGCGATCGATGCTCCCCTCTCCGCGTCCCCTTGTCCCCGCGTCCGTCCTGAACGACCGCGATCGAACAATGAAGGTAAATCAGTGACCCTTCCCGAACTCTGCGTCCGGCGGCCGGTCTTTACGACCATGCTCATTCTGTTCCCACTCACCGTGGGAATCATGAGCTATTTCAAGATGGGCGTGGACCTGTTCCCGAACGTAGACCTGCCGATCATCACCGTCACAACCACCCGCCCCGGCACTAGCGTCGAAGAGATGGAGACGGGTGTCACCAAGCGGATCGAAGACGTCGTCAATACCGTCGCCGGGATTGATGAGTTGCGCAGCACGACCAAGGAAGGCATCTCAAGCGTCGTCGTGCAGTTCGTGCTCGAGAAAAACCGCGACGTGGCCCAGCAGGAGGTGCAAGGGAAGATCAACACGATCCTCAGCCAGCTCCCCACCGGCTCGACGACGCCGATCGTCGACAAGTTCGACATCGACGCCAGCCCGGTCATGACCATCGCCATCTCGGGCCGGCGCAGTTTGCGCGAAGTGACGGAGCTTGCCGACAAGCAGATCAAGGACTCGCTGAGCAGCCTCGACGGGGTCGGTCAGGTTACGCTGGTCGGCGGGCTCAGGCGCGCGGTGCAGGTGACGATCGACCCCAAGCGGCTCGAAGCATTCAACCTCTCGATCGACGACGTGCGCCAATCCCTCGCCCGCCAGAATCTCGAATTGCCCGGCGGGCGCGTGGACCAGAGCAGCCGCGAACTGATCCTCCGCACCATGGGCCGCATCCAGGAGACCAGCCAGTTCAAGGACGTGATCGTCGCGAACTTAAACGGCCAGCCGATCCGCGTGAAAGACCTTGGCAGCGTCGAAGATTCCTACGAAGAGCCCCGCTCCGTCGGCCGTCTTGACGGCAACCCCTCGGTGCTGCTAACGGTGCAGAAGCAGAGCGGGACGAACACCGTCGCCGTCATCAACACCATCAAAAAGAAGATCGCCCAGCTCCAGCTCGCGTATCAGGAGGAGGGCAAGTCCGACATCCGCTTCGAGATCATCCGCGACAATTCGCGGTTCATTAACGCCTCACTGCACGAGGTACAAAAGCACCTGCTGCTGGGCGCGCTGCTCGTGTCGCTGACGATTCTGCTGTTCCTCCGCGACTGGCGGACGATGCTCATCGCCGCAACTTCGATTCCCGTCTCGCTGATTTCCACGTTCATGGTGATGAACTGGATGGGGTTCACGCTCAACAACATCACGATGCTCAGCCTCGTGCTGGCCGTGGGCATCGTGATCGATGACGCCGTGGTCGTGCATGAAAACATCTTCCGATGGATGGAGGAGAAGGGGTACAGCGCGTGGGATGCGTCGCTGGGGGCGACGAAGGAAATCGCGCTGGCGGTGCTGGCGACGACGTTTTCGCTGGTCGTCATTTTCCTGCCCATCGCGTTCATGAGCGGGCGGGTGGGGCGGTTCTTCTTCAGCTTCGGCGTGACGACCGCGGTCGCGATTCTTATGTCCATGCTCGTGAGCTTCACGCTCACTCCAATGCTCTGCTCGCGCTTCCTCAAGCTGTCGGACAAGATGAAGGCGCAGGGCGCATCACACCACAGCGGCGGCGTCTACGGCACGCTCGTCGAGCGGCCGTACCTCTGGATCCTGCGCTGGTCGATGCGGCACCGGTGGGTGATCGTCCTGGCCACGATTCTTGTCACGTGCAGCGTCGTCCCGCTGGGCAAAATGGTCGGCAAGGATTTCCTTCCCAAGGACGACCAGAGCGAATACGAAATCGCCATCACCACCCCCGCCGGTTGGACGCTCACCCGCGCGGATGCCACGTTCCGCGAGATCGAAGAGAAGCTCCGCGCTCTGCCGCAGGTGGCCAACGTGATGACCACGATCGGCGACACGACGGGCAAGGTCACCAAGGCGCAGGGCGACGTGACACAGGGCAGCATTTACGTCCGCCTGATCGATCTCGAAGCGCGAAAGGAATTCAACCGGGAACACGGCATCGATAGGCCGTGGGACCAGTTCACGATGATGGGCGCCGCCCGCAAGCTGATGGGCCACTACCCCGACCTGCGCTCCAGCGTGCAAATCCCCGCGGCCATCTCCAGCGGCACGGTGAATGCGGATGTGGAATTCACGCTCGTCGGCCCCGACCTCCGCAAGCTCTCGGAATATTCCGACAAGATCATCGACAAGCTCCGCGTGGACCACGGCCTCACGGACGTGGACACCACCATGGCCCTGCGCAAGCCCGAGCTGCGCGTGGACATCGACCGCGACCGCGCCAGCGACCAGGGCGTCTCAGTCCAAACCATCGCCTCCACGCTCGGGGTGCTCGTGGGCGGCGACATCGTCAGCGACTACAAGGACAACAACCTCGGCGAGCTCTACGACGTCTGGCTCCGCGCCCGCGGCATCGACCGCGACAACGCCAGTGCCGTCGCCCACTTGAAAATACCCTCAACCAAGTCCGGCCTGATCGAGCTGGGGAACGTCGCCCGACTCCATTTCGACACCGGCCCCGCCCAGATCGATCGCTTCGCCCGGCAGAGGAAAATCAGCCTGATCGCAAACCTCATCACGGGCGACCCCAAGGGCAACACGAACAGCGCCATACAGGAATTCGACAAGGCGTTCCAGGAGCTGAACCCGCCGGCCGACTATCAGCTCATCGCCAGCGGCCGGGCCAAGACGCAGAACGAATCCAACGCGGCGTTCTTCATCGCGCTGCTCATGTCGCTGGTTTTCATGTACATGATCCTCGCGGCGCAGTTCGAGAGCTTCATCCACCCGATCACGATCCTTCTCGCAGTGCCGCTGACCATTCCCTTCGCGCTGCTTTCGCTCATTGCGCTGGGGCAGGCGCTAAACATCTATTCGATTCTCGGCGTGTTCCTGCTGTTCGGGATCGTAAAGAAGAACGGCATTCTCCAGATCGATTACACAAACGTGCTCCGCGCCCGCGCCGCCAAAGACCCGCGCGAAGTCGCCGAACCGTTTCTGACGGCGGGGGAACGGGTGGCAGCTGAGAACGGGTTGCCGCACGGGCCGGTAGATCATGCGGCCGCCAACGGCAATGGCGACAACGGGCAGTCGGCATACCCGGTGAATAACCGCTGGAAAGGCGGATGGTGGCGCTGGGCCCTTCGCGGCGACTACGATCACCGCGTGCGTCACTGGGCGATTCTCGAAGCCAATCGCACGCGGCTGCGCCCGATCCTCATGACCACGCTGATGCTCATCGCCGGCATGGTGCCGATCGCACTGGGCGCTGGCCCCGGCGCGGGCAGCCGGGCGAGCATGGCCAAGGTAATCGTCGGCGGGCAGGCGCTGAGCCTCCTCCTGTCGCTGCTGGTAACGCCCGTCGCGTACAGTTTGTTCGACGATCTGACGCTCTGGCGCAAGCGCGCCCGGGAACGCCGGGCAGCGCGCAAGGCCGCAACGATTTCCGTTGTCCGGCAACCGATTGCGAAAGAGGCGTTGGTCGGCACAACGTCCGATTGAATTTCGACGCGCCGCAACTTCCACGGAAATATCGGAGTCGCGGCGGCATCGCCCCCAATCGTCACGACGGTACGCACGCTATGTCGAGTAGCGCTGGATCGTGGCACGGGTTTTCAACCCGTGCGAAATACGTTCGGACGAGGAGGACTGCGGGTCAACATCTTCCTACGCATCTTGCACGGGTTGAAAACCCGTGCCACGACAGAGTCCCGCGACTTGATTCCCGAAACAATTTGGCCAATGATGCGTATATTATTAGGATGCTAAGCAAACCCCCAGCACGGGCCGGTGTATGAAAGCTCAGCCGTCGGCGGAATCCGCGAGGGCGCACGCGGGCGGCACGGCTGACAGGCCGGCCGACCTGGCGCTGCGGTCGCTCGTCCACGCCTTCGGGCTGATCGAGCGGGTGATGCAGCCCTACTTCGCGCGCTTCGGCGTCACCGGGTCGCAATGGGGCGTGCTCCGCACCCTCCAACGGTCCGAAGCCGCAGGCGAGGCGGGATTGCGGCTGACGGACCTGAGCAACCGGCTGCTCGTCCGCCCGCCCAGCGTCACGGGCGTGATCGATCGTCTCGAACGCCTCGGGCTCGTCGCGCGCGACACGGTGCCCGGGGACCTGCGGGCCAAGAGCGTCACGCTCACCCGCAAGGGCCGCGAACTCGTCACCCGTGTGCTGGCGGCACACGGGCCGCAGGTCGAAGGAATACTGGCCGGATTAAATCCTGGCGAACAGGCCGACCTCCATCGGCTGCTGGGCAAGCTTACGAGCCACCTGGAAGGCCTCGTGGCCGAGCGGGAAACGGAGTAACCAACCATGTACAAAATCATTGGAATCCTCTTGGGCGTTTCCCTGCTCGCGGGCGGGGGGTATTGGTATTGGCGGTATCACTCCGCGCCGGCCTATTCGTTCCGCACCGCCGAGGTGAAGAAGGGGAACCTCGTCCCCACCATCGGCGCGACAGGAACGATTGAGCCCGAGGAAGTTGTTGACGTGGGAGCGCAGGTCGCGGGGCTCATCACGGGCTTCGGCACAGATACGAACGGCAAGCCAATTGATTACGGCTCGCCGGTGGATGTGGGCACGGTGTTGGCCCGGATCGACGACACGCTGTACGCCGCGGACGCCTCGAGCGCTCAGGCGATGCTCGAGCAGGCGCAAGCCGGCGTCGCCCGCGCCGTGGCGGACCTCGGGCAGATGAAGGCGAAGCTCGAGCAGGCCGAGAACGATTGGGCCCGCGCGCAAAAGCTGGGGCCTTCCGACGCCCTGTCGCAGACCGATTACAACGCGTACAAGGCCGCTTATGCGACGGCCGCGGCCAACGTGGGCGTGGACGAAGCGGCAATCGCACAGGCGAAGGCCTCGGTCACGCAGGCCCAGGCCGCGCTCAAGCGCGCCACACAGAACCTGGGCTATTGCACGATCAACTCGCCCGTGAAGGGCGTGATCATCGACCGGCGGGTGAACATCGGACAGACCGTGGTGTCGAGCCTCAACGCGCCCAGCCTGTTTCTGCTCGCAAAGGATCTCACGCGCATGCAAGTCTGGGCATCCGTAAACGAGGCGGACGTGGGAAACATTCGCCCGGGCCAGGTCGCCACGTTTACCGTTGACGCCTTCCCCGGCCGGAGGTTCAAGGCCACCGTCGGCAAAGTCCGCCTCAACGCGACCATGACGCAGAACGTAGTGACCTACACGGTCGAGGTGACGACCGACAACTCCGACGGAAAGCTGTTGCCGTACCTGACGGCGAATCTGCAATTTGAGCTGGACCGCCGTAACGACGTGCTGACGGTGCCCAACGCCGCTCTCCGCTTTTTCCCGGTGACCGAGATGGTGGCCCTTGAATATCGCGATCAAATAGCCGCGTCGACTCCCGCGCGAGGTTCGGGGGGCGGAGGGGGCGCGGGCGGTGGAGGGGCCATCGCCGGGGGCGGCGCGCCCCGCGGCGGCAAGGAGGCCGGAGCGGCCGCCGGTGCGGCAAATTCGGGAGGTACGGGAAACGGCGCCGGCCCCGATCAGGCAGCCGGTACGGGCGGTACTAAAGCACACGCTCATCAGAACGGCACGCTCTGGGCCAAGGACGCCGCGGGATTGCTCAAGCCGATCAGCGTTCGCGTCGGCGTTACGGATGGGTTGATGACCGAAGTGTCTGGTGACGACTTGAAGGATGGAATGGAGATCGTCACCAGCGAAAACCGCGCCGGCACTTCCGGCGACGGCACCACCAATCCCTTCGCCCCGCAGTTCCCGAAGCGAAAATAAGGAGTTAACGGTGGATCTCATCAACCTCGAAGAAATCCGCAAGACCTACCTCCTGGGCGAGGTGAGTCTCCCCGTGCTCAAAGGCATTTCGCTCCGTATCGCCCGGGGGGAATACATCGCCCTCATGGGCGCCAGCGGCTCGGGTAAGAGCACGCTCATGAACATCCTGGGCTGCCTCGACAAGCCCACGAGCGGCCGATACTGGCTCGACGGGGAGGAGATCTCGCAGCTTACCCCCGACCAGCGCGCGGTGATCCGCAGCCGCAAGATCGGCTTCGTCTTCCAGAACTTTAACCTGCTCAAGCGGACGAGCGCCCTGAACCAGGTGATGATGCCGCTGGCCTATTCGCCCGACAACGTGTCCGAGGCCGAGGCGCGGGTGCGGGCGGCGGAGCTGCTGGAGCGCGTGGGCCTCGGCGACCGGATGCACCACGAGCCCAGCCAGCTTTCGGGCGGGCAGCAGCAGCGCGTGGCGATCGCGCGGGCGCTGGTGAATCGCCCGCCGCTTCTCTTCGCGGACGAGCCCACGGGCAACCTCGACTCGCGGACGAGCGTGGAAATCATGCGGATGTTCGAGAAGCTCAATCAGGAGGAAGGGATCACGATCATTGTGGTGACCCACGCGACGGACGTCGCCGAGCACGCGAGCCGCACCATCCGCATCCGCGACGGGATCATCGAGGCGGGCGCTTTTTCCGCCGAAGGCGACGGCCCGCCGCCGCTTGCAACGGTGTTGCGGAATGAGGAGGGCGCTTTCGCGCGGCCGCTTTAGGAGTCAGGTGCCACTCCCTCTCCCTCGTACTCGGGGGAGAGGGCAGGGGTGAGGGGCGGAGCGTGAAGATGCGCCCAATTGCGAGTGGCGCAACTCGGGCGCTCGGCCCCTCACCCTAACCCTCTCCCCCGAGTACGAGGGAGAGGTAACTGCAGCGGAAGCTTAGTCATTCGTCATTCGGATTTGATTCGGGTTTCGGCATTCGAATTTCGGATTTCAGTACGCCGGTCGTCTGAGGAATCGTTCCATGCGTTTCGCAAAAACCCTCCGCTTCGCCCTCCGCGCGCTGCAGAGCAACATCATGCGCTCGGCGCTGACGTGCGTCGGGATCATCATCGGCATCGCCGCCGTGATCGCGATGATGGAGATCGGCAACGGGGTCACGGCGCTCAACCAGAAGGCGATCGCCAGCCTGGGCGCCAACAGTCTGATGGTGCAGCCGGGCATGGCCGCCAGCGGCGGGGTGAGCTTCGGCGCGGGGAGCACCGTCACGCTCACCCCCCAGGACTGCGACGCGATCCTCCGGGAATGCCCGGCCGTCCGCGCCGCCGCGCCGGTGGTAGGGGCCAACTCGCAGATCGTCTACGGCAGCCGCAACTGGGTTCCGATGAGCATCGTCGGGACCACCCCCGATTACCTGGACGTTCGGCAATGGCCCCTCGACGACGGGGCATGCTTCACCGATCAGGACGTCCGCAACATGAGCAAGGTGTGCCTGATCGGGCAGACCCTCAAGCGGGAATTGTTCGACAACACCAACCCGATCGGCAAGGAACTACGGCTGGGGAACGTGAGCGTGCGCGTGCTGGGCGTCGTGGGCTCGAAGGGGGCGAACATGTTCGGACGCGACCAAGACGATGTAGTCATCGCCCCGTGGACGACCATTAAGTACCGCGTCTCGGGCAAGACCTCCGGCGTTTCCAGCGCGCAGGCCCCCGCGAACTCGGCCTCGGGCAGCACCAGCACGGCGGTCAACACGCTCAACAACCCATACCCGTCGAGTGGCGTGCAGCTTTACCCCGCCCCTTCGCCCACGCAGGCAGCCGACACGCCCCAGCCGATCCGCTTTACCAACGTCAACCAGATCCTCACCGCCGCCGACTCGCCCGAGGAAATCCCCGCGGCGATGAAGCAGATCACCGCGCTGCTCCGGGAGCGCCACCGCATCCCGGCGGGGGTGGCCGAGGACTTCACCATCAACGACATGACCGAGCTGATGAACACCTTCAGCAAGACCACACAGCTCATCGGCAACCTGCTGATGATCGTCGCGGCCATCTCGCTGGTCGTCGGCGGCGTCGGCATCATGAACATCATGCTCGTCTCCGTCACCGAGCGCACCCACGAGATCGGCCTGCGCATGGCGGTGGGCGCACGGTCGTTCGACATCCTCGGCCAATTCCTCACCGAGGCCGTCATCCTCTGCCTGCTCGGCGGGGCGACCGGCATCTTCCTCGGGCGCGGCATTTCCATCCTCGTGCGGCTGCTGATGCGCTGGCCGACGGAAATTTCAATCCCCGCGATCGTCGCAGCCGTGGTCGTGTCGGCGACGGTGGGGCTGGTCTTCGGCTACTACCCCGCGTGGAAGGCGTCAAAACTGGACCCGATCGAAGCCCTTCGCTTCGAATGAACTATGAAGGGCGGCAAGGACGCGTTACATAATGAGTGGCACGTGCGCCTCGCCCGTGTCTTGCCGCTATAACGGCAAATCATGGGCAAGGCGTCCACGCCACGAAGGATCTGCAACCCTTTCCAACCGACAATCCGACGACAAAGAAAACGCACCGATGAACATCCGCCATCCCTCTCGACTCGCCTTATTACTTTCCCCTCTCCTGCTCGCCGCCGGCTGCATGGTCGGGCCGGACTTCAAGCCGCCGCAACGCGCCGTCCCCCGGGCGTACCTCAACCCGTCCGCCCCGCCCACGACGCAAACCAGCATGACGTCGCAGCAGCCCGCGGAGGTGGCGCTGTGGTGGAAAACCTTCAATGACCCCGTTCTCGATTCGCTCGTCGCGCGGGCGATGGAGTCCAACCTCGACCTGCGCCAGGCCACCGCGCGCTTGCGGCAGGCCCGCGCCGCTCGCGGTGTGGTCGCCTCGGCACTCTGGCCTGACGTTAACGCCAATGGCGCTTACTCGCACAGCGGCACCGGGGGCGGCGGGCTCAAGACGGTCACCACGCCCGGGGGCGGCGTCTCCACTCGCCGCACCGGCACATCGTCCGATCTCTACCAGGCCGGCTTCGACGCGGCGTGGGAGATCGACGTGTTCGGCGGCGTGCGCCGAAGCGTCGAAGCCTCCGATGCGACCATCGAAGCCGCGGTCGAGGATCGGCGCGACGTGCTGGTGACCCTCGTCGCGGAAGTCGCAGTTGATTACATCGACCTCCGGGGGTTCCAGCGGCAAATCGCCATCGCGATCGAAAACCTCGCCGCCCAGCGGCACACTGCGGACCTCACCCGCCGGCGGTTTAATGCGGGTTTCATCAGCCGGCTCGACGCCGCGAATGCTGATGCGCAGGTCGCCAGCACCGAATCCGACATCCCCGCCCTGGAAAGCTCCGCACGGCAGACCGTCTACAGCCTCAGCCTCCTTCTCGGCCGCGAGCCCGCGGCGTTGCTCGCTGAACTGTCGCAGGAGCGGCCAATCCCGATCACTCCGCCCGAGGTGCCGATCGGATTGCCGTCGGACTTACTCCGCAGGCGGCCGGACATCCGAAGGGCCGAGGCGCAAGTCCACGCCGCAACGGCGCAGATCGGCGTCGCCACCGCTGACCTGTTCCCCAAATTCTCCCTCACCGGCAGCTTCAATCTCGAGTCGAGCAAACTGAAGTCGCTGGGGAACTGGACGAGTTCATTCTGGTCGATGGGCCCGTCCGTGACGTGGCCGCTGTTCACCGCGGGGCGGATCCAGTCCAACATCGAAGTGCAAAATGCATTTCAGGAGCAGGCGCTGATCACGTACGACCAGACGGTTCTGGGCGCGTTGCGGGACGTGGAGTCGGCCCTGATCGCGTACTCCAAGGAGCAGCAGCGCCGCCTCGCGCTCATCGACGCAGTCGCCGCCAACCGCGACGCGTTCAACCTTTCCACGCGGCTCTATACCCTGGGACAAACGGACTTCCTGAACGTGCTCACCGCCGAGCGCTCGCTGTTCGCGTCCGAGACTGCGCTCACGTTGAGCGACACTTCAATCGCCACGGACCTGGCCGCCCTCTACAAAGCCCTGGGCGGCGGCTGGGAGATCGGCCCGCCGCCACGCGAAGTAGCGCCCGCGACCCGCCCCGACGCGGTGCAGCCTGCGGCCTCGCAACCGGCAGCCACCCAGCCTGTGCCACCAATACCCTGACAAAACCAGTTGGACATAGAGGCCACAAAGAGTACAGAGGAATTGCGTAGGGTGGGTGTACTCGCCCACCGCCGCATCGCCAGTGCCCGTTTGAAATGGTGGGCGAGTACACCCACCCTACATCGGCATTGTCTCTGCTTTTGCTCTCTGTGCTCTTTGTGGCCTCTGTGGCCTTTGTGATTCTCGGCGCGAGAAATTACCGGTAACGCATGCAGCACGAATTCATATCTGGAAACTGCCTGCAAACCGGGTACTGTGGCGGCCATGCACCAACCACGATTCACGCGTTTCGAGATCAGCCCCCTGGCTGTCGGGGCGGCGGTCCTTGCGCTCGCGCTGTCGGTCACATGGGCCGTTGACACCGACAAACAGTTAATCGCCGAGAAGCCGATCTGCGTAGTCGTCTGGGACGAGCAGCAGCCGCAGCAGAAGCAGGCGTATGACAACTTTCTGGGCAACGCCATCGCCGATCACCTCAAGACGCGGCCGGGGCTGACGGTGAAGTCCGTGCGCCTTGCCGACGAGCAGCAGGGGCTCAGCGATGAAGTCCTTGACCACTGCGACGTGCTGGTCTGGTGGGGCCACGTGCGCAACGCCGAGGTGACGCCGGAGACGGGCAAGAAAATCGCCGAGCGCATCAAGGCGGGGAAGTTGTCGCTCATCGCGCTGCACTCGGCGCACTGGTCCGCGCCGTTCGTCGAGGCGATGCACGAGAGGACGACGCAGGACGCGCTCAAGGCCCTCACGCCCGAGCAGCGGGAGAAGGCGCAGATCAGCTACGTGTATCCGAAGCGTTTCGTGGTGCCCAAGCGCACCGATCCGCTTACGCCGTCCGTGAAGCAGGAGATCGCGCCGGACGGTACGATCAAGCTGGAAATCACGATGCCCAATTGCGTCTTCCCCGCCTACCGCCCGGATGGGAAGCCGAGCCACGTGAAGACCCTGCTGCCGGAGCATCCCATTGCCGCGGGGGTGCCGAGGGAGTTCGACGTCGCGCAGACCGAGATGTACGACGAGCCGTTCCACGTCCCCGCACCCGATGCCGTGATCTTCGAGGAGCACTGGGATCAGGGCGAGCATTTCCGCAGCGGCTGCCTCTGGGACGTGGGCAAGGGAAAGGTCTTCTACTTTCGGCCGGGGCACGAAATTTATCCGGTCTACAAGCAGGAAGCGCCGCTGAAGATTATCGAGAACGCGGTGCGGTATCTCGGATCGCAATTGCCGCGATAGCAAATGGGGCGACCTGCGCGCGGTGATCGGCATACAGACAGAAGGCTTTTCAACATGTCACAGCTTCCGCCAGACCAGAATTCTCTCCCGCTGCCGCCCACTGTTCCCCAAA
>JAQGHP010000166.1 GCA_028288775.1 Phycisphaerales bacterium
TTTGCCGTCGCCCGCTTCAACTCTGACGGCACGCTCGATTCCACGTTCGGCACCGGCGGCAAAGTCGCGACCGACCTTGGCAGCAACGATTTCGGCAACGCCGTCGCGATCCAATCGGACGGAAAAATCATAGTCGGCGGTGCCAGCGGCATTTCCGTCTTCAAGGAATTCGCGCTCGCCCGCTACACCTCGACCGGCGCGCTCGATACCACCTTCAACAGCAGCGGCATAGTCACCACCGCCCTCGACGGCCTTGGCCAAAGCGCGATCAGCAGTCTCGCGGTGCAATCCGACGGCAAGATCGTCGCCGCCGGCGAACGCGCCAACAATGCCGCCGCCGTCGTACGCTACACCTCCGCAGGCGCGCTGGACACGACCTTCAACAGCACCGGCAAAGTGTTCAATACGTCGCTTTCCCCGGGCGCTAGCGGCGTCGCCATGCAGGCCGATGGCAAGGTCCTGATCTCCGGCGGCGGGACGTTTGACGGGACCAATTCCTACTTCAACCTCGCCCGCTACAACTCCGACGGCTCAGCCGACACCGGCTTCGGCTCTTCCGGCATCGCCCAGGCGCAAGTCACGGGGGTTTCCGGTCAAGACTCGGAAACCGCAATGGCCATCGAATCCGATGGGAAGGTTGTCGTCGGTGGAACCGCCGCCAGCGGGGGCAATTGGGTCCTCGGCCGCTTCACCCTCACCGCCCCGCCCACGGCCAGCGCCGGCGGCCCGTACTCGGTAAATGAAGGCTCGTCCATAGCCCTCTCAGGCGCAGGATCGACCGATCCTGATAGCGAGGCCCTCACTTACCAGTGGGACCTCAACTACAACGGCGTCACGTTCAACCCGACCGTCACCGGCGTCTCCCCGACGTTCTCGGCCGCCGGGCTGCAAGGCCCGGCATCGCGAACCATCGCCCTGCGCGTCACCGACTTGCTCGGCGCGCCCAGCACGATCTCCACCGCGGCGCTCACCATCCAAAATGTCGCGCCCACTGTCGGCGCGGGCGCGAATCAGACCGTCAACGAAGGCGCTACCGTTCTCCTCCAGGGCACCTATAGCGACCCGGACCCGAACGACACCTTCACTTTCAAGTGGCACGTCACCGCGAACAATGGTCAGACGATCGCCGACGGCAATGCCGCCAATTTCAGCTTCCCGGCAGTGGACGAGGGAACTTACACCGCAACATTTACCGTCACCGACCACGCCGGGGCGGCAACCAGCGCCACGACGACCGTCACCTCCAATCATGTCGCTCCCATACCGGTGATCAGCGGCCTTGCCAATGCCAACCGAGCGGGCGCCTACACGCTCAATCTTTCCTGCCCTGAGCCCGGTATCGAGACCGTTTCTTCCTGGAACATCAACTGGGGCGACGGAAGCACCCAGACCGTCACCGGCAATCCCTCTTCGGTTACACACAGCTATTACAGCGCCGGCACGGTTTCGATCAGCGCGACCGCGACCGACGCGGATGGTTCCTATTCTGCCACGGCGCTTCCCGTGACCGTCTCGGCCGGCATCTACTACGACCTCGCCGCGGCGTACAACACGGACTACGCATCGTACACCGCCTCCGGATCGTCCCCCGCCAACGCCGTGGACGCCAATTCCTCCACGGAATGGGTCAGCACCCCCGTCCCCTACACCAACGGCCAGGGCCTCTCGACTACCGAGCAGTGGCTCTTCGCCGACCTGGGCGGCGCGTACAACCTGCGCGAGGTGAAGGTGAACTTCGACTCCGCGGCTTACGCGGGAACCTACAAAATCCGGGTCTCACAAGACACCATCACCTGGGTCGACGCGACAGCGACCTTGAACGGGTCGGCGGGCGTCAATGACGCCGCCGGCCTCGCTGTCAACGCCCACTACGTGATGGTCGACATGCTCACCCCCAAGACCGGCGGCACCTATTACGCCGTGAAAGATTTCGAGGTGTACGGCTCCGACGACCTGGCCCTCGGCCAGCAGGCCTGGAGCTCCAATGTCACCCCCGACCCGAACGCCCCCAAAGCCTTCGACGCCACCACCAGCACCGAATGGGTCAGCAATTCCGCGAGCAACGCATTCCTCTTCGTCGACTTGGGCGAAGTTTACAACATCAGCCAGGTCAAGATCACCTTTGACGGCGACTATGCCTCGTCCTACTACATCCGGACCTCTTCGGACACCACGAACTGGTCCACCATCAGCCCCGTCGAGACGGGCACGAACGGGACGAACATCGCCAACGGCTTTAATGGAAACGGGCGCTACGTGCTGGTGAACCTGACGACCGCCGCCAACGGCACGGATTTCAAAGTCAGCGATTTTGAAGTCAACGGCGGCGTCAACCTCACCTACCGCATGGCGACCGTTGTCAGCTCCCCCACTCCGATCAACACCGCCGGCGCAGGGGCCGTCGATGGTAGCCTGAGCACCGCCTGGACGAGCGGCGCCAACGGCACCCAGTCGATCTACACCGACCTGGGCGCGACCTACGATGTCACGCGAGTCAAGCTCACTTGGGGCAGCAATTACGCGTCGGCCTATCAGCTTCAGGTTTCCAACACGCCGACGGTGGAAACGAGCTGGCGCACGATCTCCACGATGGCTGGAGGCACGGGAGGCGTTAACGACGGGGGCGTCTCCGGCAACGGCCGCTACGTCCGCCTCCGCGCCACCGCCGGCAACGGCAGCAACTATTCCCTCGAGGAATTCGAGGTCTACGGCACCGCCAATCTCGCCCTCAACCACACCACCTACACCTCATCCTACGTCAGCGGTCACGAAGGGCCCTACGCGGTGGATGACAATCCATTGACGAGCTGGAATTCGTCTGCCGCCGGCTCGCAGTGGTTCTTCGTGGACCTGGGCGCTATCTTCACCGTCACCAACGTCACCGTGAATTTCGGGGCCGCGTACGCGTCGAATCTCAGGATCGCCGTTTCCAACGACGGCGCGAGTTGGTCCACCATTTCGACCGTCAACTACAGCCACGCCGGCCAAAACATGTTCGCCGGCCTCAGCGGAACCGGCCGCTATCTCATGGTCTGGCTCGATGCCACCTCCTCCAGCTTCTATCAGATCAATGAGCTGGCGGTCTTCGGCAACTAACGCGAAATCCCAGGAGACCAGCCAGAAATACCGGGGCGGGTGACCGTACAGTCACCTGTCCCGGTATTTTGGTTCTGCTTGAGCGTTTTTTGGCTTATGTGAGTTGATCGAGGCCGCTAAATCCCACGGCTTCGTAGCTGAAGAACGGCTCGGCGTACGCCGTTCCGATGCGGCCGCCGTAAAAGGCATTCATCGTGCGGA
>JAQGHP010000172.1 GCA_028288775.1 Phycisphaerales bacterium
AACATGGGCACCGGCGTAGGCGGCCATCTCGGTGGGCGTCGGAGCCTGCGCGGTCATTCGGTCCTTGGGGCCGTGGTCGTCGCCAGCGGCAGCCTTGCCGCTATCCCCACTGTTCTGGCCGGCGCAACCGCCGAGGGCCGCGGCGGCCAAAATTGCAAGTGAGTAACGTAGAGTCGTCATATAGTTGTCTCCATTGATCGGGCGGCGAGGGTTGCGCCTGGGGTTCATGGAAGAGCTAATGTAAACTGCATGCCATGGCGGACGCGGCCATAGTGATCGCGACGCCGGCGTGACGGATCGCCCATTGCTTGACGGCGATCTCATGCATTAGCCGGGCTGCAGTTTCAAGACAGGAGATGCGGGACATGGCCGACAGCAACATTACCGACACCCATCCAGACTTTCTGTCGCCGTTAGCTACGACAATCCTGAACTCGCGCCCCGATGCGTATCAGCGCCTCGTCTATCGCGGCCCCACGCCGCCGGAGGCCACGCGGCTGCTGAGCGGGGTAAAGCCAGAGCAACTGCTGAAGGTGCCGGTGCAATCGCGGGAAGAAGCCGCGGGAATGCTCGGCGGATTATGGCTCTGGCACGATGCCTTGAAGGAATGCCACGAACTGGTGCAAGACCTCATCGGCCCGACTGGCGCATTCTGGCACGCGATCATGCACCGCCGGGAAGGGGATTTCTCCAACGCGAAATACTGGTACGCCCGCTGCGCCGACCACCGCGCGATGCGGCTGATCAGCGCGATGTCGCTCGACGCGGTCGGCCGGGGAACGACAGACCGCAAACTCCTCCGGGCCGTGTCCGGCGCGTACAACCCTGAGGCGTTCGTGGACTTCGTCGAGGAAGTCCACGCCCACCCACAAGACCCGCGTTACGCCGCGGCCGTCCGCCTGCAACAAATCGAATGGGAAGCGCTCTTCTCGCACTGTGCGTACGAGGCGGCGGGGGAAGCGGGAGGAATGATCTGAAGGAAGTAAAAAGTGAAGGAAGGGGAGCGTGCCGGGAATGGGGTGTGCGGCGCGCCGGGAATGGCGATCACGCCGACACATTTCCACTTTTTACTTTCCCCTGTTTACTTGCTGCGCAGGCTTTCGAGATACCTTCCATGCTTGCCCGTGTCGCGGCGGCGGAGGAATTCGATCATCTGCTTTACGTGCGGGTTGATCCCGTTGAGGAGGTCGTACTCGGCCATCGCCACCGCGAAGGGCTTGCGGCGGCCGAAGAGATTCCGGCAGGCGCCGTGCAGCGCGCCGATGTCTTCCTCTGGCAGGCCGACTCGCCGCAGGCCCACTGCATTGAGGCCGCGTACCCGATCCTGCCCATCGATTTTACAGAAGGGGGGGACGTCATGGTGGATGCGCGAGTACGCGGCCACGAACGAATGCCGCCCGATCGTCACGAAATGGTGGACGCCTACGCCGCCGGCAAGCCAGGCGTAATCTTCACACAGCACATGGCCGGCGATCATTACGTTGTTGGCGAAGACCACGTGGTTGCCGATCTGCGCGTCGTGCCCGACGTGGGCGTTGACCATGTACAGGCCGTTGTCGCCGATGCGGGTGACCTCGCCGCCCTTTTCGGTGCCGCAGTGAACGGTCGCGGCCTCGCGGAAGACGTTGCCGCTGCCGATCTCCAGCATCGTCGAGCTGCCCTTGTATTTTTTGTCCTGCGGGGCTGCGCCGATGACGGTGTTGGGGAAGAAGACATTGTCTTTTCCGATGGTCGTGCGCCCGTGGACGGTGACGTTATTGAGCAGCCGGCAGCCCGTGTCGATCGTGACTTCCGGGCCGATCACGCAGAACGGGCCGATCTCCACGTCCTCGGCGATCTGCGCGTGCGGGTCGATGACGGCCTGGGGCGAGATCCGCGGCAGGGCATCGGAGAAAAATCGGAATGCGAAAAGGGAAGAGAACCACGGCGACCGCTTCGACTCCTTCACCACCTTGGCCGCTTCGTTTTTCATGGTCTCTATAGGGCCGGGCACTCCGGCATGCGGGCCGCGACGGCGGCCCCGTTCCGCTTCACACCGGCTCGGCATCCACCAGCATGAACTTGATGTCGGCCTCGCAGGCCAGCTTGTCTTCCACGAACGCCTTGCAGCGGACATGGCCCGTCCGGCTTTTCACCCGCACGGCCACCGCCTCCAACAACAGTTGATCGCCCGGCACCACCGGCTGACGCATCTTCACCTTATCCATACTCAGCAATACCGCAAGCTTCCCCGTGTGCTCCAGTTTCGTGCTCAAAAGCAGGCCCCCAAGCTGCGCCATCGCCTCCACGATCAGCACGCCCGGCATGATCGGCGTGCCGGGGTAATGGCCTTGGAAAAAGATGTCATTGAACGTCACATTTTTTATCCCCGTCGCCTTGTGGTCCCCCTCGATCGACAGCACCCGGTCCACCAACAGCATCGGATAGCGGTGGGGCAGAATGCGCTGGATGCGGCGGATGTCCATCGCGGCGTCGCGATGTACGAGCGATTGGCGGACGGAGTTTTCTTCCTGCTCCAGAAGTCGCCGGGCAAGCATGTGATTGAGACGATGCCCGCTCTTATAAGCCACGATCCGCCCGCGGATCGGCCGGCCGACCAGGAACAAGTCGCCGATGAGGTCCAGCACTTTATGACGGCAGCATTCATCCGCGAAGCGGAAGGCGTTGTCGATTGGCCCTTCGCGCGAAATCACCAGCAGGTCCTTGGGCGACAGGTGCTTGCCCAACCCCCGCGCCCGCATTTCCCGCGCCTCTTCCTCGAAGACGAACGTGCGGGCGGGCGCGAGCTGATGGATGAAATCATCGTCACCCAGGCGGAAGCTGACCGTCTGCCGGCCCACCGGCGCGGGGGCATCGAAATCGTAGATCACTTCCAGCGTGTCCGTGGGCCCGGGCAACGCGGCAAGCGTCGCGCCATCCATGGTAACCTGGATGGGTTTACGGATAATTAAGGGCTCGATCGCGGCGTCCTGCTCGATGATGCCGGCTTCTTCGATCGTTTCGACGAAGTTGGTGCTGCTTCCGTCCCCGCCGGGAAGTTCGCCCACCGACCCGCCGGAGACTTTTACCACCGCGTTGTCGATCCCCATGCCGGCCAGTGCGGCCATGCAGTGCTCGATGGTCTCGACGAAAAGCGTGCCGTTGCGCAAACACGTGCGGCGGGGGCGGTTCAATACGTTCTGCACGAGGGCGGGAATCGTGGCGACCTTCCCATCCTGCTCGCGCACGAAAGTGATGCCCGAGCCGGGGCCGGCGGGGCCGATCGTGAGCGTCGCCGTCTCACCCGAAAACAAACCGGGCCCGACGAACGACGCCTCGCGCGAAACTGTCTTCTGATGCTCACTAACTGCCACGAACCACGCTCTCCTGCGAACCCACTGGGAAAGCCCCGAAGTATACCGCTATCACATCAAGTTGAAAGTGCGGCAAAGGTTGGTCGCCACAGATGAACACGGATTGACACAGATAAGCCATGTAGGGTGGGTGTACTCGCCCACCGTCTTCGATCCAGTCTTGAGGTGAAATCCAACGGTGGGCGAGTACGCCCACCCTACAGGCGGGGAGACATGTGGCATAGCCGCCCCCGGCTGTGCTACACGCGTTTACGGGCTGATCGCTTGCGTGGGCGCGCCGACCGCGCGCGGATACTGAATTTGATAATTCGGCGCTTCGCGCCTCCCTCGCGCGTATGACTCCGCGGCGGCCTTCATATCGCCCAGGGCAACGTCCGCGTCGATCGCAATCTGGTGCAAAAGACCCTGATCCGGCAGCGCCTCACGCCCCCGGTAGGCATCCAGACGGGCGGCGGGCCGGTCGCCGCGAGCCATGTGCTCGTTATAGGCCATGACATACATGTTGAACGACTTGGGCTGGTGCTCGTAGCTCCAGACGTAGAAGCTTGCCGCGTCGTTCCATTCGCGGGCGTAGGTGAAAGTGCGGACAGCGCCCAACAGCGCCGCGAGGAGCACCACTGGCAATGCAACGGATGTCCGCCATTGGGCCAGCCACATTCCCATGATCAGCAGAAAAAATACGGACGGCAGATACAACACCCGCTCCGCGAAGATCGTCCCGATCAGCGCGACGATGTTCCCCGTCATTCCGTAAGAAAGCCCCAGCGCCAGCAGGCAAAAGAGCAGCGCCCACGCCCGCTGTCGCAGCGCCACGCCCGCCAGCACGAACCACGCCACGAGCGCCGCCGACCCGAGATAAAGCCACGGGTCAGTGAGGCGGGCGACCGACCCGATGATCGCTCCGCCATAATCCGGCGACAGATGTACCGGCGCAACGAGCAACCCCGTATACCGCCCCAGCAGCACCAGCGGCATGAGCCAGCGGTCCTTCCCGGTGCTCAGGACCATGGGATTGGCGATCGGGCTGAGCGCACTGCGATTCCAGTAAAAACCGACGTGCATCTCCCGCCACGCGAAGTACCCGGTGAACAGCAGCAGGATCGACGCCACGAGCCAGCCGTCAAACCGCCGATGCTGCGAATCCGGGGGATACATCCCGCGCACAGTCAACAGCGCCAGCAGCAGCAATGGAAACAGCATCCCCTGTTCCTTGCTCAGCAACGCGACGACGAAGCAAGCGGAAATCCCCGCAACGCGCAGTCCCCCCGGCGGCCCGAGAAACAGCCGCAACCCGATCAGCGTGGCCAGCGCGCACAACATCTCCGCGCGCCCGACGATCCCCGCCACCGCCTCCACATGCACCGGATGTACGGCGAACAGCAACCCCGCGATCCACCCCGCCCGCACTCCGCAGAGCTTCTTGCCCAGCACCACGATCGCAGCACAAACCCCCGCGTGCAGAAGGATGTTCACCAGGTGATACGGCCACGCCGTGGCCCCGTGCAGTGCATACTCGACGGCAAACGTGAGGAGCGTGAGCGGCCGCCAGAGATGGTCGGGCGCTTTGGGGGCATAGGCGGTCGTCCAGATCCGCCCCCAATCGCGGGTGACATGCGTGTTGTTTAGAATCACCGAGGGGTCGTCATAGACAAAGGTGCCGTGAAGCGTGACGAGATAGACGAGCACTGCAACCGCCGCAACCGCCAACGGGGCAGCCCATCCCCCCGGCTCATGGCCATCCCGCTGCCCCAAAAGCGTCGCCTCCACGTCTGCCTCCGCCTGTCGATTCATCGCTCATTCTCCCGGCCCCACCCCCGCGCGCACCACCCCGTCAACGACCTTAAACGCCCTCTCTCCAAGGCCTAGGCGACGCGGGGCGGGCGGATTGTCGCGACTCTACTTCACTTGCCACGCGGGCATTTTACCCGGGTCGTCCGTCCCAAATCTTGTTTTACTATCCGCCCTACTGAACCACGTGGCTATGGCTTGCGGGATAGGGCCATGCGCGGGACCATCGGGGAAAACATTTGGCAATAATATAGTTATTGCATTCCCCCCTATGGATTGCAGTGAGACGATAAGATTGGGGTCATTGCCGCAACTGTCTTTGGAATTCGCCAACAAACTCGCGCCTACGCTCCTGCCGCAGCCATGCCAAAAGGGTTTTTCGCCGTGACTTCCTGAACCAATTTTTTCGGTGTCGGATTTCGCTAGGCTTTGCGTGAAAGTCCTGTGGCTCGCGACGTGGCCATTTCTGGGTAGCCTGGTCGGCATCTACGAGCGAACTGAACCGCCTGATTGCCTTCACCACAGGCTCGCCATCGCGGACCGTCATTTTGATGCTCATTCAGGTGCGTCGTATGACGCCGTTTCCGGGCCTAATGCTTCCGCTTCTTCCCGTGGCGTGCCTTTCCGGGGCGGGGCTTCTCTTCGGGCTTGGGCGTCGTGAGGACGCGGCAGGCGAGGTCTTGGAACTTCTGGAAGGGGGAACGGGGGTCTGCTGCCGGGGATGGTATTCTCGGTAATGACATAGCCTAATCCTATCACTCTACTGATGCCGGGTCACCGTGCCCGTCGGCGCAGTAATGCGGCAGGGATGAGGCCGATCATCCAAACGGGCGCTGGCTCGGGAGCCGGGAGGACGCTGATGTCATCAGTGGCGAAATCATTACCCTGAAACGTCGTGTTCAAATCCTGTATTTCTAGGATAATAGTGGACTGCGAGCCCGAATCGAAAGTACCGCTGAAGTGACTCCAGACGCCGTCGGACGCCAGCAATTGCAGGGTCGAACCGACTTGAAGGCCGTTCGCAGTAGCGAACAATGTCGCCGGACTCGGATCGGTGATGCCGCCGGCACCACTGGTGCCCCATGAAGCGGAATAATAAGAAAATGTGTATTGCGTGTGCGGAACGCCGGTTATCGTCTGGCCTCAAACCTGTGCGCCGGCCAAGGGGCTCCCATCGGTGAGGAGCATCTGGCCGTGCCCCGTGGTGTGGTCCCCGAAGCTTTTTGCGGTGGGATTGAAATGAGAGGGGTCCGAATCCGCCGAATAGTGACCGCCCAAAGTGAACAAGTCTGCGGCTGCAAACGTACAGGCCGTTGAGAAGCCGGAATTGCCGTCCGTGAAGGCTCCATTAGTTATATCGGCGCTGGCGGGAACGGGAAACGCGAACCAGCCGATTGCCAGCATCATGATCGATAGTCGCCTTGATCCCTTCTCCAACGCCGTCAATTGCATTCTCATCTCGCCTCCAAAAATGGACAGCACGGCACTGTACTGGCAGGGCAAGCATTAAGGCAAGAAGGGGTGCTCACCGTTACCATCGCAAAGATTGTTCGCTAAGCCGGGGCATGGCAAAATCAAATTCCTGATTACGAACGAGAACGCAGACTACCAACCGCTCCTGCTCATACGCGATTGAAGTGTTCACTCCTGCGGCACGGCCTCCGCCTCCCGGCGGATCGCCCCGCGGCCGGCGGGCAACACGGTGAGCTGTAGCCGCCCCCGGCGGGAAAGGCGGTCGTCTACGATTCCATAAACTTGCTCGACGCCGATCCCCTGCATGCAGACGTTGTCGGTGCAGGGGGAGAAGCGGTGGTTGAAGGCGTTCACGCAGGGACTGCACGCGAGGTTCGTGCGGACGACGTTGGTGTTCGGGCCCAAGGGGCCGAAGACGGCCGGGGTTTCTGGGCCGAAGAGCACCACCGACGTGATATCCGTCATGGACGAAAAGTGGCCGGGGCCGCTGTCGTTGGTGATCAGCACGTCCGCCATCGTGTAGACGACGAACAGCTCGCGCAGCGTGGTTTCACCCGCGAGCGTGATCACCTCCGGGCCGATCTGGGCCGCGACGTTTCGGGCGGCGGCTGCTTCGTCCGGCGCGCCGGTCACCGCGAGCGTCACGCCCGGATGCTCGGCGAGAATGCGCTTGCCCAGTTCGATGAACCGCTCGGTCGCCCATCGGCGGAGGGGGAGCAGGTCGCTGGCGTTGGGGTTGATCAACACAATCGGCCGCTCTACCGGCCGGCCGGCCAGGCGGTCGAAGGTCGCCTGAACCTTCTGCACTTCCGCGGGACGCGGGACGAACCGCGGCGGGGCGAAATCGACATCCGGCACCGGCACCTTCATCAAGGGCGTCTGAGACGGGTCGGCGTTTAGCGCCTCGATCAAGAGGTAATACGCGGCTGCGGTGTGCAGATACGGGTTGTGCTGCACGCGGTGGGTGAGGAGGTTGCCGCGGTAGGGGCCTTCGGTGGTGAAGCGGTGTAGGCCGACGCGTCGGCGTGCGCCGGTAAGGAAGGCGAGAATTGCCGACGCCCGGCTGAAGAATTCCATATCCACCGTGGCGTCGATCCACAGCCGCCGGGCGCGCCAGGTGGTCGTCAGCAGATCGAGGAAGAGCGTGAAGGGCTTCTTCGCCCGGATCACCAGCACATTCTCCGGCGGCACGAGTTCCAGCAGATCGAGGATGAACCGATTTTCCTGGAAGACCCAGAAGTAGACATTCTCCCGCCCGACCATTTCCACCGCCCGGGCAATCGCCCGGTACGCGAGGACGGTCGCACCCTGTTCGATCATCTTCACGAGCAGGATCTTCTTCACCGGCCCGGCGGGAGGACGCAGCTTCGCCAGTGGTGAAAGCAACCAGCGCAGCGCCGTCAGGGCAAAGCACATCGGCTTGCCGACCCAGACGTCGATTCTGCGGACGGTGTAAGGGTTCAAGGGGCATGCTCCGCGGAACGGGGAAAAGGAGCCAGAAGCCAGAAGCCAGGAGCCAGAAGAAGACGGGGAGCGATGCCGCTGTTGCCGGAATAGACCGTTGCTGCCAAGGCGCGCCGCGACCGCGGTGCGGCCGGGTATTTCAATTCGATGTCCACTTCCTTATCCATTCGGGCTACTGGCTCCTGGCTTCTGGCTCCTCTTCCCGACCCCTTTCCACCACCGTCACCGTCCGCCCTCTGTTCTTCCCCAATCCCGGCAATACCACATCCTGCTGACGCTGCATGAAAGGATAATGAAACGCCTCGGCGAACATTTCCGCGTGCCTTCCTACGAAAAGCACACGCGGCGTCTTTTCATAATCCGGCCGGCCGCGGTCGAAGTAGTCGAACGCGGTGGGGCGAAAGCCGATGCCTTCGCACCATACGTCCGGCTGGCCGGGCATGTAGAACGCGGCTTCGCCGGCGTCCTGGTGGCGGTTGCAGACGACGGGTGCATCATTCGCCCGCTGCGCCAGTTGCCTGCCATATTCCCGCCAGCCCGACAGGTCGGTGACCTGGTGCGGGATGGGCCAGTGCCAGCGGAGCAGTTGCTGCTGGATCGACGGCGTGCCCAGCAGGTGTACGCCGATCGAGAAACACAGCGCCACTTCACAGCCCTTGCGCACCCAGTGTACCCGATTGCCTTTCCAATTTTCGCTCAAAAAGCGGGCGACCAGCAGGCTCAAGGGGAAGTAGGCGAATGCCGGCCAGTTTATCTCGCCGTGCGATCTTGTCGATGCCCAGCCGAAGAAGAGAAGGGGGAGCGTCCCGCACCAGAGCAGCGTGCGGTCGGCGTTGCGCAGTCTGCCGTATTTGCCCCAGTTCACTACGATCACAATGAGCGTTACGCCAAAAAGCAGCGGCGTCCAGACGACCGCCTGCCCGCCTACGAACTCCCCCAACCCGCCCGCCCGCCGAAGCAGAATTGCGAGGGTGCCGTGCGCGTCCTCGGCGATGTCCCCACTCGCGCCGTGACGCAGTTGAAACAGGAAAGAAGCCCACTGGTGCGTTGCGTTCCAGTAGATTACGGGCGAGAAGACCGCCAGCGCCACGAGGGCGGAAAGATACGGCCACGGGCGGGCGAGATGCCGTCGCCCGCGGCGCGAGGTAAGCATGGCCAGCGCGACCCCTCCCGGCACGAGAACGGTGGTGTATTTAGATAAGAGCGCCAAACCCGTGAACAATCCGAATAGAAGCCACAGCCCCGCGCCGCCGGCATGATCGTCAGGACCGGCAGATTCCTCACGATCGTCACGATCGGAAATCCGTACGGAACACGCCAGCGCGCACACGGAGAAGAACGTCGCGGAAGCATCCGGCGTATGGATCGTCCCGATGACCGGCAACAGCGGGCCGGCGATGACCATCAGGATCACGTACCCGACCGCCCTCGCGTCGCCAAGCAATCTGCGGGCGAGTTGAACGAGCACCGCCAGCGC
>JAQGHP010000177.1 GCA_028288775.1 Phycisphaerales bacterium
ACAACCAACCATCCGGCGCCCACGGCCCGGCTTGCCGATGGTAGGGCCCTTCATCGTGGCACGGATTTCCAACCGTGCAGGGTGCGTTCGAGAACAACCCCTCCTCGAAGCGAAGAACACACATGCGAAGCGCCAAGACCACCAAGAGGCCAAGGAGCCAAGGAGCCAAGGAATTCTTGGATTCAGTTTCCAGAGGAAAAATTAAGATCGAACTACGGAGAGTACAGGCTTCAGCTTGCAATCAGGAAGCAGGCTGAAAGCCTGCACCACAATTAGATTTTCTCTTTCGGCAATGTCCATGCCCCCGATGGCTCGCCCCTTCTTCCTTGGCTACTTTGCCCCTTGGCGTTCCTGGCGCAAATTTGCCTTCGCCGCCAGCCCCCTTGATTCCGTGCCGCGCATCCTCGACTCTCCCCACCCATGAAAGGCCTTGCCATCCTGCTCGCGTTTAATCTGCTCGGCGTCGCGCTCCATGCCGTCGGCGTGCCGTTGCCGGGCAACGTGCTGGGGCTCATCCTTTTCACACTCTGCCTGTTCCTGGGCGTGGTAAAGCTCGCGTGGGTGGAGGAATCCGCCGAGTTTTTGCTGCGGCACATGCTGCTATTTTTCGCGCCGGTCATCGTGGGGGTGATCGCATACCGCGAGCGCATCGCCGCCGAGTGGCCCGCGATGACCGCCGGGATGGTCGGTAGCCTGCTCGTCGTGCTGCTGGTCACCGGGTGGGTCGCGACATGGCTCCTGCGGAAGGAAGGGGGGTCGAGATGAACGCGGCCGAAATCAATTCCAATCCGCTTTTCGGGGTGACTACGACGATCGCCGCGTACGTTGCGTCGCAGGCGCTCCACCGCCGCTGGCCACGGCTGCACCCGCTGCTCCCCACCTGCGGCGTGCTCATCGCGCTGCTGCTCTTGGCGCGCATCCCCTACGCCTCCTACAAGCACGGCGGGGACCTCATCACCTTCTTCCTCGGCCCCGCCACCGTCGCCCTGGGCGTGCCGCTCTACAAGCAGTCGCAAAAAATCCGCGGCCACGTCCCCGCACTCCTCGCCGCGATCTTCGCCGGCTCCGTGAGCGGGATGGTCAGCGCCGCGTTGTTCGTCTGGGCCTTCCATGGCTCGCGAGCGCTGCTCATTTCAATGATCCCCAAATCCGTCACCACGCCCATCTCGATGGAAGTCTCCCGCCTGATCGGCGGCGAGCCCGACCTGACGGCGGTGTTCACCGTCATCGCCGGCCTGATCGGCAGCGTCATCGGCCCGCGCCTCCTCCGCCGCTTGGGAGTACGCAACGACCTCGCCATCGGCGTAGCCATGGGCACCAGCTCCCACGGCATCGGCACCGCCCGCGTCATTAGAGAATCCGAACTCCAAGGCGGAGTAGCCGGCCTGGCCATGGCCATGGCGGGAATCTTCACCTCGCTGCTGGCAATCCCGCTGTACTGGTGGCTACGCAAATGAGTAGCATGGACGGCCCGATGCGTAAAAGCGCGAAATCGCAAAGAGCGTGAAGACAGCCACGAAGAAATGCGGGGAAAGTGTCGCCACAGATGTACACAGATGAACACAGATAAGACATGTAGGGTGGGCGTACTCGCCCATCGTTTTCTTGCGACGATGGGCCGACCGATCGAAATGGTGGGCGAGTACACCCACCCTACTTTGCTCCAATGTGACACGGGCGTCCCGCCCGTGCCTAATGCGTAAGAATTATCAAAGCGTTCAAGAACAGAATTTCACCAAAACTCAGCACGCACCGAGCATGGGCGGGACGCCCATGTCACGGGAAAGCTTCCCCATCCGTGTTCATCTGTGTCCATCTATGGCGATCACCACGTCAAACCCGCGCGTAACCGGTGGCAGTTTCACCTGCAAGACCAACACCCCGCCTGCCGCCAAAACCGCGGCTAGCGTCCACAGCGCGCCGGCAAAACCGCCGGTGTGCTCCTTGATCAATCCGAACAGCGACGGCCCGACGAACCCGCCGAGGTTGCCGACGGAATTCACCAGTGCGATTCCCGCCGCCGCGGCGGTGCCGGCGAGGAAGGCGGGCGGCATGCTCCAGAAGGGGCCGAAGGCGCTCCAGATTCCCAAGGCGGCCACCGACAGCGCGGCCACCGCGACGGCGGGGTGGTAGTTGACCGCCGCACTGACGGCGGCGCCCGCCGCCCCCACGAACAGCGACCCGGCAACGTGCCACCGCCGCTCGCCGGTGCGGTCGGAGTGCAGCGCGACCAGGACCATCCCGATCGCCGCGGCGGAGTAGGGGATCGCGGTCATCAGCACCACCTGCTGGTTCGTGTGCCCTGGCCATGCCTGCCTGATCAGCTCCGGCACCCACAGGCTCACGCAATACAGCCCCAGCGCGATGCAGAAATAGATCCCCGTCAACAGCCACACCCGCCCGTGGCTCAACGAAGCGGCAAGGTCCGTCGCACGATGATATGCCGCGCCGTCCTGCTCGCAGGCCATAAGCTCGCCGAGCCGATCGCGCTGGGCATCGCTTAGCCACCGCGCATCCTTTGGGCCGTTGGGCAGCACGAGCATCACAACGACCCCAAGAAGCACGGCCGGCACCCCTTCCAGGAGAAACAGCCACTGCCACCCGTGCAGTCCGCCGCGGCCTTCGAGACCTAATAGTTTGTATGAGACGAGCGACCCGATCACGCCCGACGCAGCGGTCGCGGTCATGAACAGCGCAACCGCCCGCGCCCGGCGGGTGGCCGGGAACCAGTAGGTGAGGTACAGAATTACGCCGGGGAAAAATCCCGCCTCCGCCAATCCTAATAGAAACCGCATCAGGTAGAAGCTTTTCGGCCCCTCCACGAACATCATGCACGCCGAGATGACTCCCCACGTCAGCATGATCCGGCAAATCCACGCCCGCGCCCCGACGCGCTCGAGGATCAGGTTGCTGGGAATTTCGAAGAGGAAGTACCCGAGGAAAAAAACGCCCCCGCCGATGCCATACGCGGCGTCGCCGAAGCCGGTCCCGGCCAGGTCGTGCTTCATCTGCAACCCGGCGAAACTCACGTTCACGCGATCGAGGTAGGAGACGACGTACAGCAGAAACAAGAACGGCAGCAGCCGCCAGGCAATTTTGGCGAACAGCAGGCGGTCGGCGATCGGCTCCGCGGGGGCAATGAGGTCCGGCATGTCGTCAGAATACACGAGCGCGCTGCCGACGTCTCATCAGGCATCTAAGGCCCGCCCGGCGGTCCGGGTGCGCCGCCGGGCAAGCAACCCAATGGATGCAAGTCCCAGGAACGCCATGCTCGATGGCTCGGGCACCGTGTCGAACACGACGTCATCAAGGATCGTCGACAAGGCCTGCTCGCCGGCCGGGTCGTTCTGGAACCGCGCGCGGACGAATGGCACGCTGCTGCTCAATCCGATGAACTGGTCGACGATCGCGTTGTTGTTGGTTGCGACGGTCACCGACCCGAGCAGGTTGTTGGACGCGTCGAAGATTTGGAGCGTCTCGGACGAGAAAACAGCCGGGTCCTGGTCGTTGCCGAAGAACGCACCTACTTCGGTGACGGGGCTCGAAAGCGTCAGGTTGATCGCGTTGCCGAACGTGACGTTCGGGCCGGATACCGCGGCCAACACGTTCGGCGAGGACAAGGCGAAAGACGGAAGGGGATAGATCGCGATGTCCCCGGGGGTGTCGAGGCTGAACGTCGCGCCCAAGGGCTGATAGCGGGTATTCGCGGTGTAATACGAGCTATCCGGCTGGTAACCGGTGACGTCGTCGAAATTGATTGTCGTGCTCGGACCGACGACCTGGGCGGGCGAAGTCAATTGCGTAATGACCGCCTGTGCCCGTTGAGCCAACAGCCCGACCGCCACCAATGCGACGATTCCGCCGGCCTTTATATTGGAACGCATATCCCTTCCTCCATCAGGACCGCCCGCCTCGATCCGATTTGGCCGCCCGCGAGGCCCGGCGCCGTTGTCCGAGGTCGTCCGGCGGCAAATCGCCCGCCAGCGATCTGAGCATAAATTCGAAAAAATGTCAAATATGCCCCGGAAAGCGGTGGGCGGGTACACCCACCCTACATGGATCGACCGCGTGCAAACCTCAGGGGAGCTGTGACGAAACAACCCACCCCCTCGGCGTTTTCCTCTGCGCCTGGGCGCATGCGCGTTCGATTCTGCCCGCAATGGAAAAACGCCTGCGTCACTCGAAAGCCGCCGGCATTGACGCGACTCGGACGTGGACCGTGAGGTAGACGTTGGTCACGCCCAAATGACGGAGGGGCACGTTAACCGATGCGCCATCCGCGACGTGGCGGGGGAGCTGCACGTCGAGTCGGCGGAGTTCCCAGTCGATGCCGTGCCCCGCGCAGGCGTCGCAATGGAAGAAGCCGGTCGTGCCCGTGCCGGCGCAACGCGCGCAGACATGGGCTACCGGAAAATCAAAGGGCACCACGCCTCCCGCGGCAGACTGCTCGGGCGAGAGTGCGATCTCGACGTGAACCGCCTGCACCCGCCGGCTCTTGGGCATGCGGCCGGTGAAGTTCTGTGCCAGCAAATCCTCCAGCGCCTCCGCGCTGGGCCGGTAAGTCTGGAAGGAATCCATGAGCGACAGAGCCGCATCGAACAACCGCGCCGGCGTCGGGGGCTGTGACTGTGCCCCCAGTCCGCGATCGTAATCGGCCCGGCTGGTGGTGTGCGCGAGCGTGTCGTGCGCTTCCTTCAGGCGCGTCACGCGCGCGTCGGCCCCGGCGTCGCGGTCGGAATGCATCCCGCGCGCGAGCGAGCGGAAGGCCCTGCGGATCTGGCTTAGATTGGCGTCGTGGGGAATGTCGAGGAGTTGGTAATAGTCGGCCGCCATGACGAATCCTCCGTCGGGGACGATCACTCGATTCTACTGAGGGAGAAACGAAAGACCGCGGAAAAATCGGAAATTTCGGCAGAAAAGGTGCGATCGGTTCGGTGAGCCGGACTGATGTTGCGAGTCGGTGCCGATGGGTCCGCGAGAGAACCACCGTCGTGCTTTGGCCAACGCGCCGTGGGAAACGGTGGGCGGGTACACCCACCCTACGGGACTGAGGTTAACCATTCACGCCGGGTACGAGCTGAAAGCGAGGCCCCGGATTCGGTGGGCGAGAGGATTTCGTCCCTCGAAGAATCCGGGGCCTCGCTGTCGCTCGTACCCGGCGTGAATGGAAGGGATCGCGAAGCTTGGCACTCCGCCGCGCCAGAGCGTGTTTATCCGGCGTCGTCCACCATCAGCACGCCGGTGCCGTCGATGCGGTCGGCTTTCATGTCCTGCAGGGCATGGTTGGCTTCGCTCAATGGGTACGTCACGACGTGCGGGCGGACGGGGACTTGCGCGGCCTCGGCCAAGAGCTCGCGGCCATCCCCGCGGGTGTTGGCGGTGACGGGGTGAATGTCGCGCTCCTGGAAGAGGTAGGTGTCGTAATCGAGCGGCGGAATCGGAGACATGTGGATGCCGGCCAGCGCGAGCACGCCGCCGCGGTCAAGGGCGGCGAGGGCGGGGGGAACGAGCGTGCCAGCGGGGGCGAAGAGGATCGCAGCGTCCGCCTTCACCGGCATCCCCGCGGCGTCGTCCCCGGCCCACTTCGCGCCCAATTCGCGGGCGAATTGCCGGTGATTTTCGCCCCGGGTGACGACGTAGACCTCGCAGCCGCGATGGCGGGCGAGCTGAAGGACGACGTGGGCGGAGGAGCCGAAGCCGTAGAGGGCAAGGTTGCCGCCGGGGCGGATTTCGCTACGGAGCATGGCGCGGTAGCCGATGATCCCGGCACACAGCAGCGGGGCGGCTTCGACGTCACTGAACACGTCGGGAATCGCGTAGGCGAAGTCTTCGGGCACGACGGCGAACTGGGCGTATCCGCCGTCGGCGTGGTAGCCGGTGTAAAGGGAATTGGGGCAGAGGTTTTCGCGGCCAGTCTTGCAATACTTGCAGATGCCATCAGTATGGCGGAGCCAGGCGATTCCCGCGCGGTCGCCGGGCTTGAAGTGGGAACAGCCGGGGCCCAGGGCGTCCACCACGCCGACGACCTGATGCCCGGGAATGACGGGCATTTTCGCCGCGGGCAGATCGCCCTCGATGACGTGCAGATCGGTCCGGCAGATGGCGCAGCATTTCACGCGGACGCGGAGCTCGCCGGGGCCGGGGATGGGATCGGGGAGCTCGACCGCGCGGAGAGGAGAGGACTCGATCGGGGCGATGTGCTGGAGCTGCATCGCGCGCATGGGGGATTGTAGAGAGGACCGGACGGGGGATCGCCGACCGTATAGTTTTTCGTTTGGAACCCGTACTTAATTGCTGAGCTCATTGAGGCTGCCGGCGGTATTATCACCCCCATGCGCCGCCGCCTCTTCACGATCCTATCCGCACTCTCGCTGCTGCTGTGCGTGGCGACGTGCACGCTTTGGGTTCGGGGTTTCTGGACTGTTGGTTGCCTGGAACGGGGTGACGGCCGAGGTGCAATGGGAGTCGGCTGGCAATATGGGACTCTTTCCGTTTACCAAAAGGTGTATGGGCGCAAGGCACCGCCCGAGCCCACCGCATGGAACCTTGCTGAGCACGATATCAGCTTCGGGCCACTCATTAGGTGGGGGAATCGCTTTGGGGTGCAGAATGAGCGGATGCACGCCGGGGGCCGATTCCTTGGAATCAACTTTCCATGGTGGTTCTTAGCGACGACAAGTGCCATTTGTCCGCTTTGGCAAGTCAAACTGATGTTCCGCGTGCGCCCGCGGAAGGGCTGTTGCCCCGTCTGCGGCTACGATCTCCGCGCCACGCCCGACCGATGCCCGGAATGCGGAAGCGATGCGCAAACCACTACCGCGAGTGCGAGCAGGAATAAGCAAATTATTTAGTCTGGTGCAATTTCAGATTAACGCGCTGCCCGGAATTGCAAATTGCAAAATGAAAATTGAAGACGGGTGTTCCTCCTCATTCCCTCTTCTTCCCGCGGAGGGTTTACGCGGCGGGCGTTCGCGCCTACCGTTGAACTCGCTGCCCCGGCGGAATGGGGAGGACGAGGGTTGTTGTAACGATGCATTCTGATTCCCAAGCCGCGGCTTCCGGCCCGGCAGACGTGATTTCGCCAGCGGATCCGGCCACTGCGGCCCCGCTGGATTACGCGCCGCATTCCAAACCGGCGCTCGATCGCCGCTATGTCGTGGCGGCACTGATGACCGTGATGGTGCTGGCCTCGATGGAGCAGACCGTCACCAGCACGGCGATGCCCACCATCATCGGCGACCTCAAGGGGCTCGAGCATTATTCGTGGGTCGCGTCGATCTACCTCTTGGCGTGTACCGTCTCCATGCCGCTGTACGGGCGGCTGGCGGACGTGCTGGGACGGAAGAAGGTCATTGTCTTTTCGATCTCGCTGTTCTGCGTCGCGTCCGTCCTTGCCGCGGCGTCGCAGAACATCGTACAGCTCATCGCCTTTCGGGGGATTCAGGGATTGGGGGCGGGCGGGATCATGCCGGTGGTGCTGACGATTGCCGGTGATATTTTCACAATACAAGAGCGGCCCAAGGTGCAGGGGTTCTTCAGCGGCGTGTGGGGCGCCGCGGCGCTGGGCGGGCCGGCGCTGGGGGCGGCGCTGGTCAAAGCCTTCGGCTGGCGATCGGTTTTTTATATCAACCTGCCGCTGGGGGCGCTGGGGATGGCGGTGCTGATGTGGAAGTATCACGATCGCGAAAAGGCGCACTCGACAGATCTGGATCTCCCGGGCGTTATCGCACTCGCCATCGCATGCACCGCGGCGCTCGCGCTGGTCTCGGGACTGGGGCCGGGCGGGTGGCTGGGGCCGGCGTGCATTGTGCTCGGGGCGGCGGCGGTGGTTGCGACGGTCTGGTTCATCATGATTGAGCGGAAGGCCGCCAACCCAATCCTCCCGCCGGACTTGATGGTGAAGCGGGCGATCGGGCCTTCGCTGCTGGCGAGCGGGTTGCTGGGCGTGGGGTTCCTGAGCCTCGACACCTACGTGCCGCTCTACGTGCAAGGCGCGCACGGCGGCGGGGCGGGGGCGGCGGCAACCGTCGTCACGCCGGTCATGCTCACCTGGGCCACGAGCGGCATCTTCGCCGCCCCGGCGATTTTGCGGCTGGGGTTTCGCCGCACGGCGCTGATTGGTTGCATCCTCATGTTCGCAAGTTTCGCGGGGCTTCTAGGGTGCGCGGTCTGGGGCGCGCCGCGCTGGGCGCTGACGGCGGACCTGGCCGTCGCCGGGCTGGGCTTCGGCCCCGCATCGATGGCGACGATCCTGGCCTCGCAGGACGCCGTCACCTGGCAGCAACGCGGCATTATCACCAGCGCCGTGCAATTCTTCCGCACCATCGGCGGGGCGATCGGCATCGGCGTGCTGGGGATGCTCTTCAACGTGCTGATCCGCCCGGAATTGGCCCGCCTGCACGCCCTGGGCGTCAACCCCGCCGACCTGATGGACCCGTCCAAGCGCGACCGCCTCCCGCCCGCCGTGTTGCACTCGGCGAGCGGAATGATCGCCGGGGGATTGACGTGGGTCTTCGCCGCGATGCTGCTCGTCGCGGCGATGCAGTTGCTGGTCACGCTGCTCATGCCGGGGAAAAAAGCCTCGCACGCGGTAAGCCGGGCGGAGGCGATCGAGGCCCTGGCTGGGTAAGATGGCCCGCGGTCGAAAAGAAATCGAACGCAGAGACGCAGAGGGCGCAGAGGTGGGAAAGAGAGAAATGCGTTTTGATGATCGGCATTTCGGAATGAGAATTGATCCGATCAACTTAACCTCTCTGCGTTTTCCTCTGCGCCTCGGCTTCTCTGCGTTCAATTTCGTATCGGAGATTTTATGATCGCAACGGACGAAGCCGACAAACAGAACATGAAGGTCGCGACGGACAGCGAGTTCGCGCAGACACTCAAGAGAATTTTCCGCGAACGCCGCCCCCGGCGGATCCTGGAAACCGGCACGCACCTAGGCACCGGTACCACCCGCATCATCGGCGAGGCGATCCGCGAGGCGGGCCTCACGGGCGTGGAGTTCATCTCCATCGAGGTGAACCCCCAGTACGCGAGCCAGGCCCGCGCCAACACCGCCGCGGCGGGGATTGCGGTGGACCTGCGCCACGGGCTATCCGTCCCGCGGTCGCTGCTACCGACGCCCGAGCAGGTGCATCAGGAATACGTCGAGCGCGTGGACCCATCGGTCTTCGTCGATCATGCCGAGCAAGACCGCGTAAAAACCTACCTCGCCGAGACCGATTTCCCCGGCACGGAAGACGACCTGCTGGGCAAGGCCCTGCGGGCGTGGGGCGGCCGTCCCGATTTCGTGCTGCTCGACAGCGCGGGGCACATGGGGATCATCGAGTACGAATACGCCCTCACGCTCATCAAAGGCCCCTGCACGCTCATGTTGGACGACACCCGCCACGTGAAGCACGCGAAGAGCGTGGCGAGGATGAAGCAGGACCCACGGTTCACGATCGAGGCGGATTCGCCGGAGAAATTTGGGTTCGTGGCGGCGAGCTATAAGCCGCGAAGGGGCGGCGGGATTTTGCAACGGATCGCGGGCGTGTTCGGCGGGCGGAAATGACCGACGGGCGCGGGCGGTGGCGACCGACATTAGGGTATATCACCTTTCAATCTTCGATTGTCGATCCGTCGGGAATCGAAAAGGTCACGAAATTCGTGATGCGGCCACTCGGACTTGCTCATGCAACGGTGCTATACGACGCCTTGGCTGGTGTTCGACGCCCGATCGGCGAACCTCGACTTTATTTCCCGATAGCCTGCTGGGGATTCCAGTGCCGAGTAAATGACGGGCGTATCATAGTCTTGGTCCGGGGGGTCAATCAAGACGTGCTGAATGAGGGGACGAACTGGATCATTGAGCTTAGTTCGCTTGATTTCGCATTGTTTAGACGGAAGAGCATCTCTGCTTCGCTCGATGCGATCAAATCCGTGCTTTCAACATTCATTGGGGGCGACGGACGGTTATCTAATCTGCAGGAACACACCGCTAAGCAGTTCCGGGAAATCGAACGTGTGGCATCGAGAACCAACGCTGTGTGAAAACGGTTGCCTAACGCGCTAAGCGGTCATGTAGGGTGGGTGTACTCGCCCACCGTTCGTCAACCGCCGGAATGTCATATGGTGGGCGAGTACACCCACCCTACACGTTCGGAATTCCGGCGCACTTCTATGTTCCGCCCCTCACCCTAACCCTCTCCCCGGAGTACGAGGGAGAGGGGACAGGACAAGAGGGTCGAAGAGTTCAACAGTTTGAAGTCTCAAAGGTCCAAGCCGGCGGGGAACCTGAAACCTTTGGACGCCACTGTCACGGGTACACAAGATGCCTTTCCCGCGCGGCGCGGAATGATTCGATATCCGTCTGCCATGCGACGGGAACTTGGGCCGGGTCTTTTGCCGCGTCAAGCGCCGCCGCGGCTGAGGCGTTTTGTAGCATGTTGGCGACGCGGGGCGATTGGAACTTTTCGCCGAAGAGAGTTTTGAGCTCCCACGCGATCGCGACGCCGGCTCGGGCGGGCTCGAAGGCGTTGCGGTTGGTGACTTCGATGTAGACGCCTTCGCATTTTTGCTTGGCGAATTTGCTCGTCGTGGGCTCGAAAGTGATGGGCACGAAACGCAGGCCGGGGAGGTTGGCTTCGTTTAATGCCGCGGCGAGTTTCTTGCCGTCGATCCAGGGTGCGCCCAGTTCCTCGAAGGGTTGGTCGGTGCCGCGGCCGACGGAGACGTTGGAGGATTCGAGCAGGCAGATTGCGGGATAGAGCAAGGCGGCGGTTGGGTTGCGCAGGTTTGGAGAGGGGTTGATCCACATCAGGCCGGTTTCGTCCCACCACATTCTTCGCCGCCAGTTTTCCAGGGGGATCACTTGCAGGTCGCAGTTGACTTTGAACTCGGTGTTGTAGAAGCGGGCGAGTTCGCCGACGGTCATCCCATGCACCAGCGGCAGGGGGCCGAAGGCGGTGAAGCCTTCGTGGGCCTTGTCGGCCAGCGGGCCGTCCGCGACCAAGCCAGTGTTTGGGTTGGGGCGGTCGAGGACGATGAAGCGAATTTTGTGCTCGGCGGCTGATTGCATGCAGAGGCCGACTGTTGTGATGTATGTGTAGAAGCGCGCGCCGACGTCCTGGATGTCGAAGACCAGCGTGTCGATCCCTTCGAGCATTTCTGGAGTCGGCTTTTGGGATTTGCCGTAGAGGCTGAAGACTTTGAGGCCGGTTTTGGCGTCGAGGGAGTCGCCGATTTTTTCGTCGAGGACGCCGTTGATGCCGTGCTCGGGGGAGAAGAGTTTGACGAGCTTTACGTCTTTCGCGCCGGCCAAAAGATCGGCGGTGCGGTTGCCTTCGCGGTCGCGGCCGGTCTGGTTGGTGATCAGGCCGATCTTGCGACCGGCGAGTTGTTGGAAGTTGTCGCGCTTCAGGATGTCGATGCCGGTCAGCACTTCGTGGCTTGGGCGGCTTGCCCAAGTTTCCTTTCTGTCGGGCGAAGACATGGGCGGGCCGCCCGTGCCACGGGAAGTCGTTGGGCCATTGGAACCAGCCGCGCTACTGTTTGTCGCAGAGGCGAAGCCGCCTTCCGGCGTGCTGCCGAGCAATGCCTCCGCTACTACCGTCGCGACCTGATGGCGGAGGGCGCGGACGTCGCCTTTGCCGGTGGGGTGGACGCTGTTGGTAAGCAGGATGAAATAGCAGCGGTTTGTCGGGTCGATCCAGAAGGCGGTGCCGGTGAAGCCGGTGTGGCCGAAGGTGGAGCCTTGCTCGAAGCGTTCGCCGCGGATGCCGGCGAAGGGGGTGTCTACGTCGAAGCCGTAGGTGCGGTGAGCACCACCGGGGATTTCGCGCGGCCGTGTCATTCGGGCGATGGTGGATTCCTTGAGGACGCGCACGCCGTTGAGCTGTCCGCCGTTCACGATCATGCGGCAGAAGCGGGAGAGGTCTTCCGCAGTGCTGAAGATTCCCGCGTGTCCTGCCACTCCGCCTAGTGCATGGGAGCGGGGATCGTGAACCTCGCCGCGCATCCAGTGCCCATCCCGCTGTCCGGTGGGGGCGCAGCGGGGCTTGAGCGATTCGGCCGCGTTGTAGGAGGTGTCGGACATCCCCAGCGGGCGGAACAATTCCTCCCGCGCGAAGACGTCGAGAGGCCGGCCGTCCACCGCCCGCACCAGCTCGCCCAGGACAATGTAATTGACGTCGCTGTACGCGAACCGCGAGCCCGGCGGCCATGTTGGCGCGAGGGCGAGGATCTTTTCCATGGCCGGCTTCGGCCCGTCCGAGTAATCGGCCATCTCGTTGTCCGGCATCATGCCCGAGCGGTGCAGCAGAAGGTCGGCGACGGTGATCATTTCTTTCCCGTTCGCGCCGAAGGCGGGCAAATATTTTGCCACCGGGGCATCGACGTTGAGCAGCCCGCGCTCTGACAGGAGCATGATGCTGGCAGCCGTGCCGACGGGTTTGGAGAGCGAGGCGATATCGAAGACCGTGTCGGCGGTCATCGCCTCGGGCTTGGGGAGAAGGGCACGGTTGCCATAGGCCTTTTCGTAGAGGATCGCGTCGCCCCGGCCGACGAGCAGCACGGCCCCGGGGCACTGGCCGTTGGCTATCGCGTCGGCGATCAGTTTGTCGGCCCGGGCCATGAGGGGCTGGTTGAAATACGCGAGGGCCGCGTCAACTGATTGCCCGGCCGCGGTTTGCCCGCGGGCGGGGTGGAGCGCTGCTACTGACAGGAGGATGGCCGCAAGGTATCGTATGATCCAGCGGCCTGAGCAGTTACGCGGAGCGGAACTCTCCGGCGCGCCGGAACTCGCACGACGCCAGGGAAGGCACACGCGATGATGCACCCACCCACTTGCGATTGGATGGAGGACGACGATTTCGTCGCCCGGGAAGGCGCTCCGCCCGCGCGCGAAGCGGCGCGGCCGTGTGTCCGCAGCAACTCCCGCACGGACGATGGTACGACGGTTGCTCATGGCGTTCGTTGGAAAGATGGCGAATTTGGCGCATGGCTCATCTCCGCGTGGAGGGGGGTCAAATATTTTTCTGTTTTTCGTCTGATGGCTCATAAGATGCCGTGTATCAGGGCCGATGAAGGGCATGAAGCGGTTGACCCAGACCGCCTCCGACATAAGGACGCCAAGGGCGTCATAGACGGTTACCGGGCGTTCGACGGCCCGGCGGGAAAGTTCGGCAATGCGGCGCAGCGGTTGTGCCGCGTGCTAGAGTTGTTTGGTCAGCACACCCGAACGAAAGCAGGCGTTGTGATCGGCACACCATCCCCCATCGTACCGCTGGTTCGCCGTTTCTCCCACGAGGAGGCGTGCCGCGTCTCGCGGCTGGCATTGAAGCAGTCGAACGTGCGGACGGTCGTCATCGATTTGAAGTACGCGACCGACGCCACGACCTCCGCATTCGCCCGCCTGGTTCTGCTCCGAAGGCTGCTCCGCGCCACGGGCCGCGATCTGCGGCTGGTGAACCTCCGCGCAAGAACGGAACACCTGTACGAGATCAATAAGCTGGAAGAAGTGCTACCTAGGGCGTGAGGGGAGCAGGGCTCACGACTGAGGACTGAGGACTGAGGATCTGAAATTGAAAGCAGCCCAAATAGTATAGTCTGGCTTCTGGCTTCTGGCTTCTCCCCCAGTTTACTCTTCTCGATCATCCGGCGCATCGGCTTCCACACCGTCCTTGTCCCGAGCGTCCCCAAGGGGGTAGTCGGCGATGTAGGTGAATTCGACCCGCACATATTCCACGCATGGCCACTTCTTGATCGCCGCGAGTTTCCCCGCGTCAATGGTCCCCTCGACCACGCCGTTGCCGTCGTCCACTTCCTCCACTTCCATCCCCAGCCCCTTGAGCGCTGTGACGGTTTCGTCGAGCTTCTCGGCGCATTCGGCCTTGAGCACCACCGTAATGTCCGACACCTCGGCGTCTTGATGTTCCATGGCGGGCCATGATAGGCGAGAAGCGAGTGGGCGGGGAAGGGCAAAGATGCGGGACGCGGGGACGGGTTGAATGCAAACTGCAAGACGCAAAAGTCAAAATGAAAGGTGGCGGATTGGCCTCACCGCGTAGCGGTCGGACCGAAGGTCCACCCTCCCGCCGCTTTGCATTTTGACTTTTGCACTTTGACTTCAATTCCCCCTCTACCTACCGCCTACTGCCTTCTCCCTACTGCACTTCCCCGCCATCGCGGGTATAGTCCGCCCCACGGAGGACATTCGCATGAGCACGGCTGCTCCATCCAAAACCCAGAAGACCGCCGGGTACGACGTGCCTCGGGCCGAGGGGAAGTGTTCGGTCTCCGGGCGCATCATCGCGGCGGGGGAGAAATACTTCGCGGCGGTCCGCGAAACGCCCGCCGGGATCGAGCGGCTTGACGTCTCGCCCGAATGCTGGGACGGCTTCGACAAGTCCGGCCTGCTCGCCTTTTGGCAAACCATTCTTCCCAAAGGCGAGGAGAAGAAGAAGATTTTTGTCGATGACGAGGTGCTTTGCACGCTGTTTGAGCGCCTGGCCGATGCCGTCGAGCCGGCGAAGGTGAACTTCCGCTTCGTGCTGGGGCTGATCCTCATGCGCAAGCGCTTGATCCTCTACGAAGGCGCGCAGAAGAAAGATGGCCGCGATGTATGGATCGTCCGCCTCCGCGGCAAAGAGGAACAGCTCGACCTCCTCGACCCCAAGCTCGACGAGCAACAGGTCACCGAGGTGAGCCAGCAACTCGGGCAGATCCTGAACGAGACGCTGTGAGGATGGAGATGAGGAAGGACTAACCACGGAGGCACGGAGAACGCGGGGAACTTTTGTAGGGTGGGTGTACTCGCCCACCGTCGGATGACACAAAGCCCACAGAGGCCACAAAGAGCACAGAGGGGAAAAGAGGGAAGATTTCCATGGTTATTTCCTGCTTTCGATTGACCCCCTTTGTGCTCTTTGTGGCCTCTGTGGGCTTTGTGATGAATTCGGTCCGCCCCGCGATGGCGTAGTGAACGATTAGAGTTTGCGACTTACTAAAAGCATCATGATGCAACGCACAACATTCCCGCTGCTCGTCGTCGCGTCGGTGCTTTTGGCCGGTTGCCGTCCCACGCAACCGCAGGGCGGGGGCGGTTACTACGGGCCGACGCAGACCATGGCCCAGGTTGTTGAGGACATCAACCGCAACAACGCGAAGATCCCCACGCTCTGGGCCAGCCACGTCTACGAAGCGAACATCTACGACGAGCACAAAAACAAGCACTTCGTCAGCGGTCGCGGCGTACTCCTCTACTCCCGACCCACGAGCATGCGCCTGATCGGCACCAAGGAAATCGTCGGCACAATCTTCGAAATCGGCTCCAACCCCGAAACCTTCTGGCTCAAGCTCGGGCCGGATGCGGGCGACACGATGTGGTGGGGCACGTACGCCGACCTCGCCCACGTCAATCCCGACCGCATCGGCATCCCCATCCGCCCGGACCTGGTGCTCGACGTGCTGGGCATCAGCACGATCAACACCAACTTCAACGAGCTTCCCGTGCCGACGATGCGGTTCAATAATGACTTCCGCGTCTACATGTTCGTATGGAACGCGAAGATGCCCGACCGCTGGGTGGCCCAGCGCGAGGTGTGGTATGACATGAACACGAAGCTGCCCAAGTACGTGTTCCTGTTCGACACCAATGGCCGCGTGGTGCTGCGGGGGACGCTCTCCCAGTATCGGCAGGTGCCGGTGCCCAACGTGCCTAAGGAGCAGTGGCCGACGGTGCCGGGCAATTACGTGCTCTTTTTCCCGGAGACGCAGTCACAGATCGTCTTCACGCTCGACGAGGTGGCGTTGTCGCGCAAGCAGGAAGGGCCGACGGGCAGGGAAGTGACCGTGCCCAACCCGCAGAGCTTCCGCATGCCCAGCCCGGACAACGCCGGCGTGAGCCGCGTCAACCGGATTGGCCCGGAAAATTCCGGCGGATAATAAGGCCGTATCCACCCCCTTGCCCGCCCCGTCAACATGCTTTGGAATGGACGAATGCCGACCGCCTTCGAAGAATTCGACAACCGCAGACAACAGCGCCCGGGGGCATCCTTCGACCGCCACGCCCCCTCCCTGATCGACACTATGAACAACCGCCAAGATGCCAAGACGCCAAGAGTCGCCCGGTCTTCCTTGGCGTCTTGGCATCTTGGCGGTTCGCTCCTCCGCTCCAACTCGCTCGCGCCGCACCTGTTGTACGCCGCGCTTTTAATGTGCTTATTAATTGCCGGCGTCGCGCGCTCCGCCCCGGCGACGCAGCCCGCCGGGCAGGATTTGCTGGCGCACGGGTCGGAGGATCGGCTGTGGGTCGGCTACGTTCATGTGCCGCCGTACCCCAAGGAGGCGACCGAGCAGACGCGTATCGCCTACCGCATCGCCACGAAGGATCAGTGGGAATTTTTGACCGACATCGGCGCGCGGGCGGTGGGGCTGGCCAATCGGGGGACGCAGCTCGCGGTGCTGCTGGAAGGGGGGGAATGGGTGCTCGTGTCCGACGACGGCAACAGTGCCGGCGGCCAGCCGCTGCCCGAGGGGGCGCGGATGCTGGCGCTGGGAAATGATCCCGCCACGCTCTGGGCGATCGGCCTGCTCCCCGCCAGCGC
>JAQGHP010000179.1 GCA_028288775.1 Phycisphaerales bacterium
CAGACCAAGGGGTATCAGAAGCTCTTCAAGGATTTGGAGAAGTGGCTGGCGAACATCACGGGGTTTGCCGCGGTGTCGCTCCAGCCCAACGCCGGCTCGCAGGGCGAATACGCGGGGCTTTTGGCCATTCGCGGTTATCACGAATCGCGGGGCGAAAGCCGCCGGAACGTTTGTCTCATCCCCGTCTCGGCGCACGGCACCAACCCATCCAGCGCCGTCGTCGCGGGCCTGAAAGTCGTGCCCGTGGCGTGCGACGCCAACGGCAACATCGTCGTGGACGACCTGAAGGCCAAAGCGCAGGAGCACAAGGACGACCTGGCGGCGCTCATGATCACCTATCCCTCCACCCACGGCGTCTTCGAAGAGACCGTGAAGGAGATCTGCAAAATCGTCCACGCCCACGGGGGCCAGGTCTACATGGACGGCGCCAACATGAACGCCCAGGTCGGCCTCACCAGCCCCGGCGTCATCGGCGCAGACGTCTGCCACCTCAACCTCCACAAAACCTTCTGCGTCCCCCACGGCGGCGGCGGCCCGGGAATGGGCCCGATCGGTGTCGCAAAGCACCTGGCGAAATTCCTCCCCGGACATCCGCTGGGAGCGAGTAGGACTGAGGTAAAAGGACTGAGGACTGAGAGCGCGGAGGAATCCACTCACTCCTCACTCTTCAGTCCTCAGTCCTCCTCTTCCCCCACTCAGTCCTCAGTCCTCAGTCCTCAGTCCTACTCTTCCGTCGGTCCCGTCTCCGCTGCCCCCTACGGCAGCCCGAGCATCCTCACCATCCCCTGGGTCTACATCGCCCTCATGGGCGGCCCGGGGCTCAAGCGCGCGACGGAAGTCGCCATCCTGAATGCAAACTACATGGCCAAGCGCCTCGAGCCGCACTTCCCGATTTTGTTTAAGGGGAAGAACGGCCGCGTGGCGCACGAGTTCGTGATGGATTGCCGGCAGTTCGAGCAGTCGGCGGGCGTGAAGGTCGAGGACATCGCCAAGCGCCTCATGGACTACGGCTTCCACGCCCCCACCATGAGCTGGCCCGTCCCCGGCACGCTCATGATTGAGCCGACCGAAAGCGAATCCAAGGCCGAGCTCGACCGATTCTGCGACACGCTCATCGCGATCCGCGAAGAGATTCGCGCGATCGAGGAAGGCCGCGCCGACCGCGCCGACAACGTCTTGAAGAACGCCCCCCACACGGCCGGCATGCTGCTCTCGGATACCTGGGCCCACCCCTACGGCCGCGAGCAGGCCGCGTACCCCGCGCCCTGGCTGCGGGCGCACAAGTTCTGGCCCTACGTCGGCCGGATCGATAACCCGTACGGCGACCGCAATCTCGTGTGCGCCTGCCCGCCGGTCGAGATGTAGGTTCACGGCGAAGACTACTTCGAGGATTTACGGTGACATAGCGCCGCGCCGCGGGGCCAACCCGGATGAAGCGTGCGAAGGTAACGCCACGGCCGCAAACTCGATGCGTAATGGAAAGCGTATTCACCGCCATTTTCGAGAAGGACGGCGATGGCTGGATCGCTTACGTTGCCGAATTACCGGGCGCGAACACGCAAGGCGACACGCTCGATGAGGCGCGTGAAAATCTGAAGGAAGCGGTGTCTCTGATTCTTGAAGCAAATCGCGAATTGGCGGGACGAAATATTGCCGGGAAAGAAGTGGTTCGAGAAGAACTTTTTGTGACCACCTGAACAAAACGTGTGCAAGAATTGCAGTTACCCCAGGCCGCCCGACCGGGCTGCGGGAGTTGAGGATTCACACACTCAGGCTGCCCACACGCATCCCCGTGGGCTCTTCCAGGGGAGGCGAGGCAGTCGGGCCGGTGGTCCCTGAGTCGTGCCATTCGCCGGCGAGCCAAAGGACGGCCGGGCGGCCGGTGGAGGCGTCGCGGAGCAGGCCGGCGACGGCGTCGGCGATCTGCCGGGCGGTGCAGAAATATCCGCTGCACGGGGCGGCGGCCCCCAGGCAGCCCACCGCGGCCAACGACGCCTGCCCGGGCATGGCGGCCCCGGTTTTTTCGAGGTAGCTCTTCACTCTGTCCGCCGCCTCGCTCGATCCGCAGACGATGCCCGTGACGCCCGATTCGATCAGCCCTCCGATTTCGTCGGTGTTGCACGACTCCACCGAGGCGTCCGGCGCGTAGCGCAGCGCCGCCTGCCGGAGGGCCATGGCGACCGCGCCGCCTTCGGAGGGCTCGACCGCCGCCAGTTTTCGGTGCCCGGCGAGCAGCAGGTCGCGGCCCAGCCGGGCGACGCCCAGCGTCACGTCGATCAGCACCGAATGCACCGAATACGTTCCGGGCTCGCGGTTCACCGCCACCAGCGGGATATTCCGCACGACAAGGTCGCGGATGAAGGACTCGGGCGTAGCCAGGGCCGCATCGATCACCGCAATGAAGCCGTTCAAGAAGCTTGGCCGCATGTCGGCCACGCTTGTCGCCACCTGCAAATCCGGGTTGACGGCGCGGAGGCCCTGCACCACGGCGGAATCCATCTCGCCCGGCCCGACCAGCACCAGCCAGCGCCCCTGCTCCCCGGCCATCGGTTCGCTCCCCTTCACGTAGGTGCCGCGCCCGATGCTGCGGTCGAGAACGCCCTCGGCGGCCAGATCGGTCAGGGCCTTGCTCAGCGTCTTGGCGTTCACGTGGAAGCGTTTGGCCAACGCCCGCTCGCCGGGCAATTTGCCCGCGAGCTCGCCCGAGGCGATGGCGGCACGGATCTTTTCCCGCAGGCGCTGGAACTTGTAGCTCATTCCCGCCTGCCGCGCCTGCGCCCGCGTGGATCGAAGCGTGCCAGCCGTCCCCCTCTCATCCCCATGAGGCTGATGGTGTTCCGCAATGTCCATAGGAAAGTCCCGTCGTCGGCGATCATCGCCGCGGTGGGGTAACACAAGTGATTGATACGACGAACGCCCGGTCTCAAACCCCTGAGCCCGGAGGAGGCGCATACCTTAACAATATTTTCGGCAACGGAAAGGGAGAACGCACAACCAAACGCTCTTATTGTTGTTGGAATATGAAAACTCAGTGGCGTTTTGAAGTACCATGGCTGTTCCCCGGGGGATCGGGGAGGGGTTCATCGCGCGATCGTGGCAGGGTGAAGCACCAGAGGAGAAGGAGCAGGAAGGACCGCTCGGCCTCATCCATTTCTTGTGATTCAGGTAGGCCGTCACGTTCTGTTTCGAGCGACCGCCGCACCCTCACCCAGTCGTGGTTAAGCGGCATGAGCCGGGCTGCATCGTCTCGAAGCCAGTCCTTGTAATTCATACCACACAATTACATAGCGACAGGCGCGCCCCGCACGTTGATGCCAGCCGGGACGCCCGGATTTTCTGGTTTACACCCGAGGGAACCGCCCGGTTTCGCGGGTGATCCATCTTGGACCGGGGGCGACAATTGGTTCGGATAAGATGCGAAATTTCCTGAGCTTCCAGCCCGCGATTTGCCCGTCCGAACCCCGGAGCCCGATCGCGGTATAAGATTGGGGCCTGATGGATCGGGCTCCACGGTAAGGAGACGGCAAACACGGAGCTCTCATGACGCGGTTGTTTTCGCGAAACGCGGTTGCCCTGCTCGTCGGCTGGATGGCGTGTGCGGCACCCGCACTCGCCGCCCCCCACGAAGTGAAGCTGCCCCTCCGGGACGGCAAACTGCATGTGGCCGATCTGTCGGCGGCGGTTTGCCGCGAAGTACACCTCCCCGCCTTCGAAATCGGCTCGGGCGACATCGACCTGTCGGGACTTCGCGGCTCCCTGTTCGTCCACGCGATGAACGCGGCCTTGAGCGATGGCTGCCGCCTTACGCTCGACAACGGCGCGCTTGTCCTTCACGTGGACGCGGACAAACTGCCGGCCCATTGCGACGACGCCAAGCTCGCTCTCCGCACGTTCACCCTGGAGATCGCCCCCGAAGCCGCCGCCCGGCAGGCGAAGCACTGGGGCCTCTTCGTGCCCGAGCACGTAGATCCGACGCGCCCGCTCGTCGTCCTCGTCCACGGCCTGGACAGCGGCCACGATTGCCTGCGCCCGCTGGGCGACCTCCTCACGCAGGCCGGCTACCAAGTCGCCTACTTCTCCTATCCCGACAACGGCCCGATCGACGACAGCGCCAAGCTCTTCGCCGACCGCGTGGCGGCGCTTCATACGGTTGAAGGGCAAATGAAGATCGACATCATCGCCCACAGCATGGGCGGGCTGGTCGCCCGGGATTACATCGAGGGCGAGCACTACCAGGGCGGCGTAGACCGCCTGATTCTGATCGGCTCTCCCAATTACGGATCGAAGTGGGCGAAGTACAGTTTGGCCCTGGCCGCGCAGGAGCAGTACCACGAATGGCGGACGGATGCGGATTGGAGCTGGACCTGGGCCATCACCAACGGCCTGGGCGAAGCCGGCCGCGACCTGAAGCCCAATTCCAAGTTTCTCAAGCGGCTCAACGCCCTGCCGCGAAGGGACGGCGTCCGGTACACGATCATCGCTGGCAACCAGCACCCCGCCAGCCGGATCGGCGCAAAGATGGCCGACACCGCGGCCCACTGGGTCCCCGACCGCGCGAGCCAGTGGTGGGGCCTTCGGCAATACCAGGGTGGCCTGGAGCATTACGCCGACCGACTCCGCCGCCGTACCGGCGTCACGGACGGCCCGGTAAGCATCGAGAGCGCCAAGCTAAAGGGCGTGAGCGATTTCGTAACCGTTGCCGCGGATCACAACACGCTGATCTACGCCGACGGCATAAACCCGCCGGGCGCGCTGGAGCCGATCAAGAAACGTCTGGCAGAGTAAGTGGGAAAAACCCGAAGGCCGCTACCAAGGAAATCCGAATTCCGAATCCCCGAAACCCGAATCAAATCCCAAATCCGAATGACGAAATCCCAATGCAGAGGAAGCCACGAATGGACACGAATGCACACGAATAAGAGGTCCTCATTCATTCGTGCCCATTCGTGTTCATTCGTGGCTTACCTCCTTCTTCGTGGTATGGGCGACCCGCCCATGGGCCCGCCGCTATAGCGGCATGAACACGGGCGGGCCGCCCGTGCCACGGGAGGAGGGAAACCACTTCCATACCTTCTCTTCGGGTTTGGGATTTGGTCATTCGGATTTGATTCGGGTTTCGGGTTTCGGAATTCGGATTTCAGCCCCCCGGGTTTCCGCGCATCGTTCACGCCCGCGGCTTCTCATCCTTCTGGTACAGGTCCAGAAAGAAGTACATCAGTTCCTTCTCCCCCACCTGCCGCGAGCGGTAGTGGCGGAAATGGAATTTTTCGAACAGGCGGATCGCCGGCTCGTGCTCCATGTACGTGTCGAGGGTAATCTTAAGGTACTGCTGCTCCTGGCAGAAGCGCAGGGCAGTCTCCACCAGGCTGGTACCGATGCCGCGGCGACGGTGCGTGGCGGCGACGCGGAGGCGGCGGATCTCGCCCACCCCTTCGTCGTGGTGCTGCACGCCGATCATCCCCACCACCTCCCCCGCCGGAATCCCCCCCTCCTCCTG
>JAQGHP010000194.1 GCA_028288775.1 Phycisphaerales bacterium
TGACCGATTTAAAGGCACTTTTTCTAACGAATCTGATAAAATGCATGTATTCAACTAACGACCGGTCGCTACTGGACTTAGATTTACAATTCCTTCCAATCGCAAATCTCCCTAGGTCACCCGAAACCCTAATTTCTGATACTCCTCCAGCTTGTAATAAAGCGTCCGCCGACTGATCCCCAGCTCGACTGCCGTCGCGGTCCGATTGCCGTCATTACGCTCGAGCGCCGCGAGGATGTGCTGCCGCTCCAACTCCTGTAGCGTCATCCCCTCGACCCCCGGCGCGGGGGCTGCCGCTCCCGTCTGGGGGTACGTCGGGGGAAGCCTGCGCAGCGCCCGGTCGATCGCCTTTTCCAACTCCCCCAAATGACACGGCTTGGTCAGGAACTCCACCACGTCCAGATGCACGGCCTCCTTGGCCGCGTCCATGCTGGCGAAGCCCGTCAGCACGATCCCCTGAATGCCCGGCGTGCGTTCGCGCAGCCGCCGGAGCAGCTCCAACCCGTCCATCCCCGGCAGGTTCAGGTCCAGCACCGCCACGTCCGCCGGATCGGCTTCAGTAAGTTTCATCGCCTCCTCCCCGCTCCGCGCCACCGCCACCTCAAACCCCCACCCGGTCAGCGCGCGCGCGAGCAACTCGCGCATCCGCGGCTCATCTTCCACCACGATCACGCGTGCATCTGGCCGGGGAGGTGTCGGACGCTGGGTCATCGCAGAAACTCCAACAGAGGGCTTAGCATTCCATCGCGGCACGGGTTGAAAACCCGCGCTTGGTGCGTCGGAAAAGAACAACGTTTCGAAACATTTGATCCGCTGGCACGGGTGGAAAACACATGCCACAGGAATGGTCTTCACGCCTTCACTTCCTCCATCGCCGGCAATTGCACAATGAAGCGGCTGCCCTTTGCCGGCCCGTCGCTTTGCGCCGTGATCGATCCGCCGTGGGATTGAACGATTGCGTGCGTGATCGACAACCCCAGCCCCGTCCCGTGCGTGCGCGTACCGCGCGCGTCTGCGGATCCGCGCTTCTCCGTGAAAAATGGCTCGAACACCCGCTCCAGCGTCTGCGGCTCCATCCCGCGCCCGTTGTCCGAGACCGACAACTCGACCAGGCCGCCCCGCCGGGCGACGTCGATCCGCACTTCGCCGCCCTGCGTCGGCGACGCCTCCAGCGCGTTGAGCGTGAGGTTCAAGACCACCTGCTTCATTTCCGCCTCGACCGCCGACACGCACAGCCCGCGGCGATCAGCCTCCCCCTCCGGGGCCACGACCGTCAAGCGCCGGTCGCGATACTCGCGCAGCCCGCCGACGATCGACACCACCTGGTCCGCGACCTCCGCCAGACAGACCGCGCGCCGGTCTTCGTCCCCCTGCCGGGCCAGCGAAAGCAGCTTGCCGGTGATGTCCTTGCAGCGGAACGCCTCGTCGCAAATGATCTGAAGCGACTTGGCCAGATCGTCTTCCGCATTCCCGTTGGGCGTCCCGCCCGCAGCGCCGTTGCGTGCCGCGGCTTTCTGCCTGATCTGCTCCAGCGAATATTCGGCGTAGCCGCTGATGATGCCCAGCGGGTTGTTGATCTCGTGCGCCACGCCCGCCGCCAGAAAGCCGACGCTCGCGAGGCGCTCGGAGCGGACGAGCTCCTTGCTCTTCTGTTCGACCTTTTGTTCGAGCTGGTGGTAAAACCCGTTAAGCTCCGCGGCCATGCGATTGAATTCGTCGGCGAGTTCCTTGAACTCCTCCCCGCCGAGCGGGCTGAGGCGCTCGGCGAATTCTCCCGCGGCGACCTTCCGCACACCCCGCCGCAACCGCCCCAGCGGAAGCATGACCCCGCGGTACTGCACGATCCCCAGCAGCACGGCGCATATCACGACCGTCACACTGACGAGCGCGACGAGGAGCTCGGTCGATTTCTGCTTTTTCACCGCCGAGTCTTTATGCGCGTTGATGGCCGAGCGAATTGCGCCGGCCAAATCCCGAATGCGCCCCGTCGCCTCGTCCACCGCGCCGGCGTCCGCCGCGAGCACGTCCCCGTCATGGGCCTGCGCCTCGGGCGGCGTCCTGAGCTGCGCCACCACCGCCGCCAGCGCCTCCTTCACGCTGGCCTCCGGTGCAACTTCGTGCCCGGCGGTGGAGAGGTCGAACTTGCCCGCCGCTTCTTCCGTCTCAAACAGCGCCCGAGCACGATCCGGGTGTTCGGGCGAAAGAAAAGTCTTCGCGGTCGCCAGCCGCGAGCCAACTTCAAACACGTCGCGCAGTTGCTGATAACCCGCCAGCGCCATGCCGTAATCTTCGTACAACCCGTCGAGCCCCCACAACGCCGTCCCGCTGACCAACAGCAGCCCCACGATCATCGCGGCAATCTGAAATCCCATCTTCCGGCGAAGGGTCATGCCGCAATGATACGTGTGCGGGGGCCGCAATGGGAGACATGGCGGTCCGGGTAAATGTTGCACGCGGAGTGAAACACACCGGGCGCTTCCGTTATAACCCTTCTGACTCGGATCGAACAAAGTTCATTTGAGGGTAGTGGGTCAGTTTTGAAAGACGGGTGCCACAGGTCGCGGTACTCCGAGACCTGTGCTTCAGAACCTCCGCAAAAGCACAGGTCTGCGAGTACGCCGACCTGTGGCACCCGGCGGACCTCTTAGACTGACCCATTCAAGTAAACAGGAGTCGGCGTCAATGGGTTATGGGAACCAGCTTCGAAACGCGGCATGTGCGTCCGCGATCATGCTCACCGTCGCAGGCTTGGGCGGCAGCGCACGCGGGGACGTCTCCGCCGGCAACGATGCCGGCGCGGCACTCGTACCCGATGCGCTTACGCTGACCGAGCCGCCCGCCGGGGCGGTGATCCCCAACATGCTTCAGGCGAGCATCGTGAACCCCGCGCAGGCGGCCAACGAAAACCGCCCGGCCTCGCGCAACGCCGAGCCCGCCCGCGTGCATACGTGGGAACTGCCGCCGATCACCGTCGTGGGCGAGCGGCCGCCCGAGTTGCGGGAGGAAGAGCGCGTCGGCTCCTACGCGCAGCCGCGATGGACCACCGATCGCCGATTCTCCGAGACGCGGGTGTACGTGATCCCCGAAGGCAAAATCGAATTCGAATACTGGTTCATCCCCACCGCCAACCGCCACGGCCCTTCGGACATCAAGCACCAGTTCGAGGTGGAGATGGGCCTCCCCTACCGCTTCCAGGTCGATCTCTACCTCATCCCCGACCGCCAGGGCAGCGCCGGCAAAACCAACCTGAGCAACTCCGTCGAAGTCCGCTGGGCCTTCGCCGACTGGAACAAAATCTGGGGCAACCCCACCCTCTATGTGGAATACACCTTCGGCGACAACAACCCCGATCTCATCGAAACCAAGCTGTTGTTAGGCGGCGAAATCGCCCCGCGCTGGCACTGGGGCGCCGACTTCTCCTTCGAGCACGCCCTGGGCGGCGACTTCTCCAACTCCTACGAGTTCACCAGCGGCGTCAGCTACACTCTCATCGACGAACGCTTCTCCGTCGGCATCGAAGAAAAGGCCAATGTTACTGACTTCCACAACCGCCGCGGCGCATTCATCGACAACATCTTCATCGGCCCCAGCCTCCAATACCGCCCCCTCCCGCAAGTCCACATCGACTTCGCCCCCCTCATTGGCGTAACCCACGAGTCGCCCTCGCTACAGGCGTTCGTGATTTTGGGATGGGAGTTTTGAGTAGGACTGAGGGCGGAGGACTGGGGGCGGAGGACTGAGGACTGAGGATCCGAAGGTGAAAGCAGCCTCGATAATATAGTCCGGCTCTGTGCTTTGTGAACAAATCTGTCACGCCGGGTACGAGCGACAGCGAGGCCCCGGATCCGGTCGCTCCAAGAATCCGGGGCGTCGCTGTCGCTCGTACCGGCGTGAATGACTGAACTCAGTCCTCAGTCCTCAGTCCTCAGTCCTACTCAGTCCTCTCCGACCCTCTGCCCCCTTCCCCTCTCTTCCGCTATCCTCCCCCCATGCTCCTCTGGTGGCTCGTTGTTTCCGCGGCGGTCTTTTTTATCGGCGTGACCAAAAGCGGCTTCGGCGCGGGCGTCGGGCTCATGATCGTTCCCACTGCGGTGATCGCGATGGATCATCTGCCGATGACTTCCCGCGCGACCCTCGGCCTCATGCTCCCGCTCCTCGTCATCGGCGACCTGCTGGCGGTATGGCAGTACCGAAAGCTCTTCAGCCTCCCCGCCGTCGTTCGCTTGCTGCCGGGCACAATCATCGGCGTACTCGCCGGGGGCACGCTCCTCTTCCTGATCCACGCGCAACGACAGCAGCTCGTCGCATCGCTCATCAAGTTGGAGATCGGCTTCGAGTCGGTCGTGCTGGTCGGCCTTCACTGGTGGCGGATGTGGCGGAGCGATGGCCAGCACGTGTCGCGCCCGACGCCCTTGCGCAGCGGCGCGGTCGGCGCGTTCGCCGGGGCGAGCAGCACGCTGGCCCACGCCGCGGGACCGATCATCGCGCTGCACTTGCTGCCGCAGCGCATGGACCGCCAGGCCTTCGTCGGCACCTGCGCCGTCTACTTTTTTCTGGTGAACTCCGTCAAGCTCCCCATCTACGCCTACAGCGGCCAATTCCACGCCGACATGCTCTTGCTCTCCCTCAAAACGCTGCCGTTGGTGCTCGCCGGCGCCGCGTTCGGATTCTGGATCACGCGGAAAATGAACGACCAGCTTTTCTCGAAGATCGTCTACGCGCTAACGTTCGCGCTGGGGTGGTACTTGCTGTACATCGGGGTGGAGGGATTGCGCGTTTGAAATGCACGCGCTAGTCTCCCTC